>CAZZML010000253.1:0-5096 GCA_964654735.1 uncultured Roseivirgaceae bacterium
TCACGTAAAAATATTTCGTGATCAGAATAGAGAAATTTCTTAATAATTGGAAAAATGTTCTCGGTGTGTATGGATATGCTTCCTTGTTCCTTCATATTTATTTTTTGAGTACGAGTACTCTTTATTTTAACTTTAGCCGCGGTAAGACAAATTTTATTCCAAATACTGAATTAGGGTTACCCTGTGACAATCTGTCATAATAGAGTATAAAATAGTGTTACTATGCGTTCAAAGCTTGCCATAATTGGCTACTTTGGAGCTGAATTTTTTTGCCAACTATGGAATCAAAAAAACATCTTTTTGAACTTGAAAAAGGAATTACGTATTTGAATGGAGCCTATATGTCTCCATTATTATCATCTCTTAAAGAGGTTGGAGAGAAACAGGTAAGGGCTAAACTAACCCCTTATAAAATAAGTGGAGATGATTTTTTTGCAAATGTGAAAGCAGTTAAGCAAGAATTTGCAACTCTAATAAACTCAAAAGAGCCTAACCGAATCGCCATTATTCCCTCTGTTTCGTATGGTTTGGCCAATGTTGCTAAAAATGTAAGTATTCAAGGAAAAGAGATAATCGTTGTTTCAGAACAATTTCCTAGCAATATATACCCTTGGATGGAGCTTGAGAAATCTCAAAATGCAAAACTTATAACCATTTCACCGCCTGCCTCTCTCGAAAACAGAGGTTCAATTTGGAATGAAAAAATCTTAGACGCTATTAACTCCAATACAGGAATGGTAGCAATAGCCCATACACATTGGGCAGATGGCACATTATTTAATCTGAAAGAGATAAGAAAGAAAACCAAAGAAGCTGGTGCATTGCTAATAATTGATGGAACTCAATCCGTTGGAGCTTATCCTTTTGATGTACAAGAAATTGAACCAGACGCATTAATTTGTGCAGGTTATAAATGGCTAATGGGGCCTTACGGAATTGGGGTTGCTTATTATGGGCCTGCTTTTGACAATGGCACACCCATTGAGCAAAATTGGATTAATAGAAAAGGCAGTGAAAACTTTGCTGAACTTGTAAATTACCAAGAAGATTATCAGTCAGGTGCAATGCGCTATTCAGTAGGGGAACAAAGTAATTTTATTTTGTTACCAATGATGCTTCAAGCCATAAAACAACTTAATACTTGGGGAGTAAATAACATCCAACAGTATTGTAAAAGCATCACCGAAAGACCAATGGAAATGCTAAGAAAGAAAGGATTTTGGGTGGAAAATATTGAGTTTAGAGGATCACACTTATTTGGTATTCGTAAAAAGGAAATGGATGTAGAGAAAATAAGGATTGAACTTGAAAAACATCATATTTTTGTATCCATTAGAGGACAATCCATAAGAGTTTCGCCTAATGTGTATAATACAGAAGAAGATGTAATGAGATTGGTAGAAGTTTTAAATTAGAGAATTATGAAGAAACTATTTATATTACTTATTTCTTTGCTCTCAATTAGCAATTTGGCTGCTCAAGAGTTTGACCGTGTTTTTGTTTTTTTAAATAAAAACCTCAATAAGGCTACGATTTCGCAAGACTCCGTTGATACCTTAATGAAATTGCATTTTAAGAATATGGGTGACCTAGGAACCCAAGGGAAATTGATAAGTGCTGGCCCGTTCGAAGGTGGAGGAGGCTTATTCGTTATGAACTCTCCATCAGTTGATTCTGTTGAACAATGGCTCCAAACCGACCCCGCAGTAAGAGCTAATCGATGGAATATTGACATGTATCCTTTCACTACCACCGTAGGAGGTTCCTGTGTGGTTGGTGCTGAGTATGAAATGACGATGTATTCGTTTGTGAGATATGCCCCCAGCAATGAAATTGCCAATTATAAATCGAATGCAAATGAAGCAAAAGAGGTTTCTACAAAGGAGTTAATAACAAGTTTAAACGAAAGTGGAGATTTAATTATGGCAGGCTATTTTGCCAGTAACGAAGGGGGTGTTTGGGTGCTCAAGGATTCATCTAGTATAGAAAAAATAAAGTCGAGTGCCGCTGCAAACACAGGTGCCATTACGTTTGAATTTAAAGAGTTATGGATAGCAAAAGGCTCTTTTTGTGAAGAGTAAGTGTCTGTCCATAAAGTCCGCTATCTGCGTTACGCTCATTTAAAAAATGCTCGGCTACGCCTATTTCCGAAAGGAAACTCCGCTTTTTTAAATTTCACAAGCCTTGATAGCGAACTTTCTGAATCAGACACCGAGTTTATAGACGAACACTAATTACACTAAATGAAAATTCAATTTATTCTATTCTTACTATTGATTTCCGGAGGTGTTCAATCTCAAACATTCAAAATCGGAATTATAGCCGATTGCCAATATTGCGATTGTGATTATAACCAGGATTGGAATAACGATTACCGTAAAGGGCCTGCACGTTTGCAGGTTGCTGTAGATACTTTTAATGCAACTCAAGTGGATATGGTCTTTCATTTAGGTGATTTTATTGATCGTGATTTTAGCAGTTTTGCAAGGGTAAAACCGATAATGAATGCACTAAAAATGCCTCATTATTTTGCGTTAGGCAACCACGATTTTTCGGTGGCAGATAGCTTAAAAGATAAAGTATTAGAAACGCTAGATTTGGCATTGCCCTATTATACTGTTGAAAAGGGTAATTGGTTGTTTGTGGTGCTCGATGGAACAGATGTGAGCCTTTATAGTTCAACCGATTCATCCAAAATAGCCTTTGCAAATTCTCAGATGGAGAGGTATGAAAAAGAGGGAAGGTCGCAAGCAAAACCTTGGAATGGAGCCCTTGGTTCAACTCAAATGAAATGGCTTGAGGCGCAACTTCAAAAGGCAGATAGTCAAAAACTAAGTGTTGTTGTACTGGCTCATTTTCCAGTTCTTCCATTAGCCGCTCTAAACTTATGGAACGATGTGGAAGTAGTAGAAATTCTTGAAGAACATGAAAGTGTAAAAGCCTATTTTAATGGACATCATCACCCAGGGAATTATGTAGAAAAAGAAGGCATTCATTATGTAACTTTTCAAGGAATGGTACTGGGTAAAGAGGAAACTGCTTTTGCTATAGTAAAACTGAATGAAAAGAAGATTTCCATAGATGGTGAAGGAAGGGAACCCCACCGAACTTTAAATGTAAGGTAAAAACTTAATTTCCCATTTATCGTTATGTTGAGAAGTTAATTGCATAATGTGAATAATTTCTTAAAAATTATATTTTTAGTTCTATTTATTTTTAGTTCTATTTCCTTTTTAAGTAAAGGAAATGACATGAGTGCGTTTACCAGTTTGGCAACAGACCTAAACCCTCCACATCTTAATAGAATTTGGATTCAAGGAGTGCCCTATAAGTCTGACTCGGCAGTATCTTCCATTTCAACTATTTCATTGCCCTATGGTAAAAATTTTTTTACAGTAGAATATATTTCTATTGTTTACCATAAGCAACATAAATTACAATATGGGCACAAATTGGTAGGAATCGACTCTAGCTGGATTTATTCGGGCAACCAAAGAAGGGCAAGTTATGCTAACCTTGAGCCAGGAACATACCCTTTAAGAATAAAAGTAAGTAATGATGGATTGCATTGGGTTCAAAACACCCAACTTATAACTGTTGTAGTTACTCCCCCATTTTGGGCTGTGTGGTGGTATCATGTTTTATTAATATTATTTATATTTTTTGTTTTAGGAGTTATTTATAAAGTAAGAGTAAATGCTGCTATTAATCAGGTACTTGAAATAGCAGAAATCAGGAAAAAAGAATCAGAGTCTTTGCGGTTAATGATGGCACAAGATTTTCATGATGAAATGGGAAATAAGCTTGCCAGTATTATAGTATTAGTAAGCACGCTTCAACTCCTTATTAAGGATAAAAGCAAGGAAGTGCAACAAGCATTATTTAGAATAGAAAAGTCATCAAAACAACTATTTGATGGCACTAAATCATTCATATGGTCAATTAACCCCAAAAGTGATCAGATTAGTGAGGTTGTAAGTTATATAAACAACTTTGGTGCTGAACTATACGAACATACACCAATTACTTTTAGCGTATCAGATCATATTTCTACCCGTAATAAAGAACTTCGATTAGCCATAGGGTATAGCAGGCAATTATTTTTTATTCTGAAAGAAGCAATGACAAATGCCCTTGTGCATTCTAAGGCAAGCAACATTAAGCTTTGTTACTCCATGGATAAAGTAACAAATGTTTTTAGTATTTCTCTTGAAGACAATGGAAATGGAGTTAGCGTTGAACAACTTAATTCTTCACGTGGATTGAATAACATGAAGGTGCGGGCAGCTCGAATTGGTTATAGTTTATTGTTTTTTCATAACCCTGACGGAGGGTTTGGCGTAAGAATAGAAGGAGAATTCCCTAAAACTTAGGGTTGTAATATATAGTAAAACCAACATAATTTTGGAAAGTCAATACAAAAAACTCAATAACATGCTTGACTTTAGAACTCGAATAGTTATAATAGAAGACAACGAAGCAGTAAAAGATGGATATGCGTTAATACTTGGTAGTAATGCTGAGTATAATGTTGTAAACACGTACACAACTGCAGAAGCAGCTATTAAAAACCTTAGAAAGGATAACCCAGATGTGATTTTTACAGATTTAGATCTGCCAGGAATGGATGGAATAACTGGGATTAAGAAGATTAAGAAGCTTGACCCTAAGACCAAAATTATAGTAATAACTGTACATGAAGACAGTTCTATGGTGTTTGATGCACTAGTTGCTGGGGCAAGCGGATATATTACTAAAAGCTCTAACCATATTGAGTTACTTCAAGCGGTAGAACAAATAATGAATGATGGAGCCCCCATGAGCCCTCATGTGGCCAAAATGGTAGTTGGTTCTTTTCAAAGAAGCTCTGATACACCCCTATCTAATAGGGAGACAGAAATACTGAGTTTATTGTCAACTGGAAAGACTTATAAAATTGCGGCTGATGAATTGCATATAGGCATGGAAACGGTTAAATCGCATGTAAAAAACATTTACTCAAAACTCCATGCAAACACTAAATCCGAAGCCTTGGAAATTGCCAGAAGAGATAATCTTATATAGATTTTTCAATCGATAAAGTTTAATGATATTTT
>CAZZML010000254.1:0-5074 GCA_964654735.1 uncultured Roseivirgaceae bacterium
GACGTGCTTGATTTTGAAGCAATTAGGGCTTGGAATAGAATCCTGATGAATAATGTGGGTTAAGCACTTAATGGGTTTATCATCTTATCTTTGCACCTAATTTAATAAGTATCGTTTTAGTAATGGCTGAAGAACAACTAAGCATCCAAGAAATTGAGCAATGTATCTCTGTGTTAGAGAAGCTTACCAGCGATGCGGGTCGGTTATTTGAATTGCCAGAAGCCCAAAGAGTAAATTTAATGAAGGCCGCAGGGCGATTATCACGGCCTGAGCGAGATACTTTTCAACAACGAAGAAAGGATGCAAAAAAAGCGGCTAAACGCAAGATGATTGAGCGTGATAAACATGCACGTAAAGAAACAGGCATTCGAAGTGCCAGAGAGGCTGTTGTTTTTGAAGCTCCTCTCCTATTAGAAGCTCCAAGAAATAGTGAAAAGGAGTTAGAATCTCCCCGAAATTGCTATGTATGCAAAACGATTTACACCAAAATGCATCATTTCTACGATACCATGTGCCCTAGCTGTGGCGATTTTAATTATGCTAAACGATTCCAAACCGCAGATTTAACGGGTCAAGTGGCTGTTATTACTGGGTCTCGATTAAAAATCGGCTATCATATTACATTAATGCTCTTACGGGCTGGTGCTACCGTGGTAGCTACCACCCGATTTCCAGTAGATTCAGCCCAACGATTTGCCAAAGAAAAAGACTTTCATAGTTGGAGAAAGCGATTGCACGTTCACGGGTTAGATTTACGACATATCCCTAGTGTTGAGATTTTTTGCAATTATATTGAGCAGCAATACGATCGACTAGATATTCTTATCAATAATGCGGCACAAACTGTTAGAAGACCTTCGGGGTTTTACCAACATTTAATGGCAAAAGAAGAAGTACCTTTCGAAGAATTGCCGCAATCGGTTAAAGACATTTTATCTAACCATAACGATTGCTTACACGAATTACGATCGCTTACAGCAAATGTTTCTAGTAATCAAAATACTACCTTGCCCGTAAGTTGGCATGGCCCAGAGCCAGGCATTGGCTTACGAGCCTCAGCTAAGCTATCGCAAATACCTTATAGTTTCGATAATTCATTGCCAACCAAAGAGGTGTTTCCTGAAGGAAAGCTAGATGCAGATTTACAGCAAGTAGATTTACGTAAAACCAACAGTTGGCGGTTGAAACTAGGCGAGATTGAAACCCCGGAAATGGTAGAAGTACAATTGGTTAATGCAGTGGCTCCCTTTGTGTTATGCAATAAATTATCGCATATTATGCGAAAGGAAAATACAGGTAAAAAGCACATCATCAATGTATCGGCTATGGAAGGAAAATTCCATCGTTTTCATAAAGAAGACCGCCACCCACATACCAATATGGCCAAGGCTGCACTCAATATGATGACCCATACTTCTGCTTCAGATTTTGCCAAAGATGGTATTTTTATGAATGCTGTGGATACAGGTTGGGTTACTGACGAAGATCCAGCCGAGTTATCAAAAAAGAAACAAGAAGAACACGATTTTCAACCACCATTAGATATTGTGGATGGGGCTGCTCGTGTTATGGATCCCTTAATTGATGGTATTAACACAGGCAAACATTGGTGTGGCAAGTTTTTAAAGGATTATAGACCGATTGATTGGTGATAAACGACATGATATTATACAAGCTACAACAAGAAGTGTTTGTTTTAATTGATAAACAAGGCAATATCACTCCAAATATTTTCTTTTCTGAGGCACGAAGAACCTTCTAAGATTAAGAAGTCGTCTCAAACTTGAGAAGATTCTTCGTACCTCAGAATGAAAAAGTGAAATTTGGAATACTGAATATTCATTCATCTATGCGAGAAGTAATAACTGATATTAATAGTTCTAAATATGCTCAAATACACTCATTTTTATTTAATACGTATCGAATTCCTTGGCTTTAGATACCACGGTTGGCAAAAGCAGCCCAAGTTTAAAAGTGTGCACGGCATGATTGATAAAACGGTAGAGTTTCTATTGGGGCACACTAATTTTAAAACACTAGGTTGTGGACGTACCGATGCTAAGGTTTCAGCCGATGATTATGCCTTTGAGCTATTTTTTAATGATGATATTATGCCTGAGAAACTGCTTCACTCACTCAATAAAAACCTTCCATCAGATATTAGAGCCAAGTCGATTGAAATAGTAGATTCTTCATTTAACATCATCCAAAACGTAAAAATGAAAGAATACCATTATCATTTTTCATCAGGTGAAAAATCTCATCCCTTTAATGCTCCTTTCATTAGAGATTTTGGTAAAGCCTTAGACATGGAAAATATGAAGATTGCCGCCAAACTGTTTGAAGGTACTCACAATTATAAGCGATATGTAAGTAAACCTGTCCCTAAAACCGTGTTTGAACGAGAGATTATTAGTTCTGTAATTGAGCCTAACACTAAGTTTACAGGAGCTTTCACAGCTTCAAATGCCTTTGTGTATAAAGTTAGAGCAAAAGGCTTTTTGCGCTATCAAGTACGGTTAATGATGGGAGCCTTGGTAGAAGTTGGTAGAGGTGTTTGGAGCATTGACGACCTAAAACAATCTCTCATCGATTATAATGGCACTCAAATTAAACATGTAGCTCCTTCTTCAGGACTAACTCTACACAAAGTAGAATTTGATTAAATCACGTCTCAAGATTGACTCGTTCATGAGCCCACTTGTGCTTAGAAGGTATTTTATATTTACTTTTGTACAAATACTATTCTATGCTTTCCAACAACGATATACTTAAAAAATTACGAGTAGCACACAAAATGCGAAATGAAGACATTATTGACGTGCTTAAATTAGTTAATTTTGATATCTCCAAAGGCGCTTTAGGCGATATGTTTCGCAAAGATGACCATCCAAATTATGTGGAAGCAGGAGATCAGATTTTACGAAATTTTCTAAACGGATTAATCATTAAACTTCGTGGCCCAATGCCAAAAAAGAAGTGATTCAATTCGCAGTTATATCAATTGTAATACGCCATCATTTTTAACAGTAGTCATCACAGAAGAGCTTTGCACCCTACCAATGTTATCTATAGCTGCAATTTGGTAGCAATAAATGTCTGATACTCAAGCATATCTTTGGCCACAACGTAACTTCAAGTAAATAATCGACCATGCCCGCAATATGGTAGCACTCAATTACCTCTTCAAGCTTTTTAACCTCCGTTTCAAATTGTTTGATATTACTTTGGTTATGCTTATCGAGCGTAATGGAGCAAAATGCGACTAAATGCAGTCCCACTTTTTCTTTATTAATACGTGCAGAGTAGCTTGTTATCAGCAATATCGCAGTAGATTAATTGACTATATGAGGATATGACTTTTGGCGATTTTGGAATTTGAGAATATGATCTTTCACTATCTTCCCTTGATTTATATTTATGGCATTTTTGATCGTAATATTCTCTTCCCAACCCACAGGGCCAGCTATCACAGAAGGCAAATGAACAATTAAAGCAGCTGAAATTGTTCTTGAAGCGCTTTCCCAATAGTAACTTGGCGTGTGATCAACTGCATAGTAGTCTACTTGTTCCACGGATATGATAGGACTCTTGAAGGAAGTTGGCTTAGCGAAATAAAAACCCATTCCTTCATCACAGCTCACATCAATGATGAGCGTACCCGGTCGAAGGTTTGACTTTTCATCTTCTTTAATAAAATCAATAGGGTTGTCTGTATCTTGATACGTTCCATTGATGATAATTTCTGATTCGCCTATCAATTCCATTAAAGATCTTTCTGACCCATCATGTTCTACGATTAACATTCGAGGCTCCCCAGGTTTCCCAGGCTTCAATCTAACATAATGCACATTCAGTACTTCCTCTCTTACTTCATGATCCGGCCGTTGAATACAAATGGTAATATCATGAAAGCCGTGTGCCTTTAATGCATATATAGCGCCTCTACTCACCGCACCAAAGCTAAAAATTACAACTTTACGCTGGTTGCCATAATGACCGTCAATTCCTTTCAACTGCAATGCATGCATCACAGCACTGTAGCCGGCTAATTCGTTGTTTTTATAAAATGTATGTCTCCCCATTTGCCCACTTGGGCTCCATACAAACATATCCTCAAAAGCAATCAAAGTGAGTTTTCGATCAATAGCTGTTTGGGTAATCGGCATCTGCTGTGCACAGTGTGGATAACCCCATAGAGTTCCTCCTATTTTCAATTGTTCTAAATCTGATACCATTGGCTTGGCTATAATAGCTGATCCTATGTCAGAGAGTATTTCATTTCTCTCGGCTATCCCACCTGTTTGTTCAGAGATTTCTTCGTCAGAGATATGGAAAGGTTTGCCATATCCCTTTTCAAATACGAGTTGTCGTCTAACAGATTCCGAAATTCTATTGAGGTGTTCGGGATGAATTGGGATTCGGTTTTCATCTACTTTCTTCGAAGTACCTATAACACCAAAAGTTAACTTAGTCATGTTTCCTGATTTACGGAACTGCACATTAATACAATGAGCTATGATTTCCTTTAAGATGTTATGTTTGGAAAGTGGTGGCAATTCACACATCTACTGGATCACCAAAATTTCAGCAGTTGAAAAAGAACTCATCTAGAAGACTCCTACACTAACTCAAATGAGGCAGAAAATTGAAAAGAGATTCTAGACGTGAAAGGTACTATTAAAACGTAGACTAATTTGTGGGTTCTTGTTATAAGACCATAATTCATCCCAAAAAAGCTGATAACACAAGCTAAAACTGCATTTTTCTTTTTAAGGGTCATCATCATTTGTGATTTTTAATAAGTCAGCCATAATTGTTATCTTTATTCGCTATGGCTAAGTGCAGTTCGATATAGTGGCGAATTCTATTTAAAACGCAGTTTAGCCAATTCGTTCTAATTTTTTAATGCGATCAAAAATGGGTGTATTGGTCATATTAAGGGCTGCTGCTATTTCTTTGATCTTTATTTTAGCATCCTTTTGGAGTAAATGAATGATTTTAAGGTCAACTTTATCAAGGGAATAGCTCATTGTTCAGAATATTTTTCTTTTATAATATAATATACAGTTAT
>CAZZML010000255.1:0-2070 GCA_964654735.1 uncultured Roseivirgaceae bacterium
ACTAACAACATCTTATGGCTTTCATCACAAAGTTCCTTGCGGATTTAAGGTACTAGCACAACTTATGCTTTTATATTTGTAAGGTCACAGACCTTTTTTTTATTTGCAGGTAACAAGTTACGCTTTGCTAAACTTGCGCCAGTTAATGTATAAGGCAATTTAATAACTTACTTTTATTTCCTCCGACCACTCGCTAAACCTGCCATCTTCAAAAATAGCCTTTATCCGGTACTTATAACGGGTGTTTATGCTTATGTTGGCATCAGTATATTTGCTTATAGTACCACCTATTTTGGTCAACATAGATAGCTGTTCTTCTCCCTTAGCCCTATACACCATAATAGCCACCGTAGGTGTTTCAAAGCTAATTTCCCAAGATAATAAAATTTGTTTTTCCTCCTTATCAATCAAATAACTAAACCGTTCAAATTTTACAGGTTCCCAATAGGTTTTGGTGGCTGTAACGGGTGTAGAAGGTATAGATTCTAACCTGTTACTATCCGTTGCTACCAATGTATATTGGTATGGTTGCAATGGCTCAATTGTATTATCTGTAAAACTTGCACTGTCTAAATTACTAAATTTAATTATTAAAAGCCAATTTGTCTCATGTTGTTTTCTCCTAAAAAGGGTGTGTGAGGCTACATCCCGGCTGCTGCTGTTTATCCATTGTAAGTGAATTCCATTTTTATCGGATGTTACCCTTTTAAATACAGGGGGCACGGGAGGAACTATATCCGGTTTTAGTACTTCAATAACTTCTGAAAACGGGGAGGTATTGTTTCTAAGATCTACGGAGGTAATGGTGTAATATATAGTAGAAGTAAGTGTTTTCAGGTTTATTGAATCTATGATGGCTGCCCCAGGAATAGGGGAAGCCGTAATTTGGGCAAACTCTGAACTTTTGAAGTTTGAACGATAGACCCGGTAGCCTAACAGATCAGGTTCTGTGTTTGCCTGCCAGGTGATGGTAACGGCACCCGTGGTATCTACCGTAGCCAGCATACCCGTGGGTATGGCAGGAGGAATACTATCTTCCAATTGAACCAGGTAAGGGAAAGAAAAATTGGTTTCTCGTTCGTTTACCATTAGCCCCACCCTGTAATAATTAGTTGGTAAAGGGGTAATATCGTTATAGCTACGGCTGCTAACATCAGTTTCTACCTTAATGGTATTAAAAGGACCTTTGGAGTTATTGGCTCTTTGCACAACAAATCCATTAATGAAAGCCTCTGTTTTTTTATCGAATTGCCAATGTAACGATACGCTGTTGTTGGGTGCTATTTGGTGATCTGTAATTTGGGCTGTAGATTCTATGAGTTTAGCCCCTTCTCCTTCTACAGGTTCAGATTCGGGTCCCACTTCGCCAAAAGAAGTTATTCCCTTTATTCGGTAGATGTATTTTTTATAATTGGCAATGGAGTCCATTTTATAATAATATTTCGAATCAGGGTTTTCCTGCGTAAAAGTATTCACCACCGGTTCTTTGGTAATGCGTTGGAATGATTTTCCATCGTCCTCAGACCTTTCGATAATAAAACTGTTATAAATCCGTTCGAAAAATTCTCGGTTCCATTTAAGCATTACAATGCCATCGCCAAATTGAGCACTTACCTCAAAAGGCTTTGGCAGAGGGGCATAATCTGAAATACCGATATAAACCGTTCCGGAATCAACTTTATCAACAGAAATTGGAATGTTTGCATATATTTTATACATGTATTTTTCATTACTTTTTGCTAAGCTGTCAGTATATGCAAGTCCTTGCATATTAGCAACCGCAAAAGATTGATCTGCAGCAAAAAGTGCAAAGGAAAATCGCTGATCTAACTCCTTGGTTTTATTAATTACTTGCATAATATCGGTGGAGTAATCCTGGGTAAGTTCAAATGTTTCGCCATAAATAGCCTGGGCGGCTACGGCAGCATAGTCGTCTTGTTCTATTTTGCTTTCCCAGTTAGCTAGTGGCTGCGGAGCGAATGTGCCAATAACGGTTTTTTCCACTTGCTGTACTAAAATGCTGTCCCTTAAAATGGTATATCTTTCCAGCGTATAACCGTATTTATTGGC
>CAZZML010000255.1:2170-5064 GCA_964654735.1 uncultured Roseivirgaceae bacterium
GTTCTAAAGTTGGTGGTAAAAATTGCTTTTTCCTGTAACTCTTCTATGGTGCCTTCTGCTTTTTTGGTGGTAAGCTCCATATCAATTGGTGTGCCTTCTGAAGGTAGTTTATTGGTAACTTTAGATACGTTTCTATCAATAGCAGTTTTTTGTCTGGCTGGTAAATTAACCAGCTCATAGGTGTAAATGGTATTGGTTGAAATGCCTGCAGGAAGGTTAAAGCTGACTTCTTTGTTTGCTGTAGAATACGTATAGCCGAACAATATTTTTGTTCCTGTAGAGGAGGTAAACCTGCCTTTTTGTTCCCAGTCGGCATTTGCTTTAAACAAATAGGCTTGCCCTTTTTTAAGTTTTATATAGCCACTTCCATGCTCATCTTTATAAAAATTAAGCTGGCTTACTACAGGATAACTGTATTGAACATTTTTAAGTGGGATGTAATCTGGGGCTACACCGGAAGTAAAGGTAGATTCTCTTTTTTCCAGTACTTTTTTACCATTGGTACCAAAAACAGGTACCCAAGTACTGGATTTCATCTGTTCAAAGCTTACCTGTACATTTATTTTCATCTCTTTTTCCGAAGGAAATACTTCGTACGAATCAAAGGCTGCAACATCCTGCTCGTCATTCCAGACTAGATTACCTTGAATCTCCGAACCTCCCTGTGTTAGTTTAAACTCATCTAAAACAATCCTAAATGATTTTTTTATATCATCTGTATCCACCATTTCAAACACTTTATTGATGGGCATATTAAAAACCGCCTGAGGGGTGGTAAATACGTCAATATCTTTGGTGCCTAAAGAGGGGGTAATATCTGCAATTACAGAAATGCCTTCCAGCGCACTCCCTTTTACAATTTCACACTCCTCGCCTATAATAACCTCAAACTTGCAGTTTCCTTTTATCAGGCCTCCTAGCACACTAAAGTTGCCACCCACAATGCCTTTCATCCAAAACGGGTTAGGCAACTTGGCTTGTAAAATGGCTGCGGCTTGTAAATCAAGAATGTTAACTTTTTTGCGTTTTCCAAATAGTTTCACTTGGATACCAATTTTGCCTTCAAAATAGGCATAAGCCTGTCCATTGGCATACCAACCGTTTATACCTATAGCATCAGTGCTGCCAACACATCTGGCATTTCCATAATTTTTTAGCATTATATCAAACCCGGCTCCTGCGGCAAACCGAGCATAAAACATAAGGAAAGTAAGGTCGCCTGTATTAATTCCAAAATTGGCTCCAAAGGCAAATCCTGCTCCATTGCCCAGGGCATTGAGGTCGCGCATATAATCCAGCTCGCTGGCATCCAGTCCTAAAATTCTTGAAATATTTTCGGGGGGTGCCGGACTACCCGGGATGGTTGTGCCCACCATTAAATAACTTGTTGCACTGGCGCTAACCGGGCCAACCCCTATTTTAATGCCCATGCGGTCTTCAGGCGTGCCCACATATACATACCATTCTTCGGGAGCAAAGTGCAGTACCGCCCAGCCTGCACGACCGCCACTACCCGTACCTTGAATCATACCCTCAGCCACATTTATAAAGGCTTCGAAGTTGCCGTGAAGTATTCTGTTTTCAAAATCATAACTAATAAATACACTCGCAGAAATCTGCCCTTTTTTACCAGCCGCCTTACCTATTTGTCCATAAATTTGGGTAACTGTTTGATCTTTTTCAGCGGTTTGATTGAGCAATGCACCTGCAGCACTATTTCCTAAAGAGCTTTCAAGTTTACTAACAACACTTGCGAGCTTCATAGTCTTTTCCTTGATTTTTGCCAGTGCCCCGGTTGCTGGAGGCGTGGCTAAATACCCATTTCCTTTAAACGAAATATACCTGATTCCACCTCCTTGAAAAAAGGCAACTTCAAAGGTTACATCTCCATTAAAGGCTTCCGGACTTGGGTGTGTACCTATTTCAATGGTTGCTTTAAGCCCCAAACCGGCAGTTTCTTTGGGTACATATACTACCCCTGAAGCCGTTTCGCCAATTTTGCTTCCGCTGCCATCGGTATCCATGGTCATACGGTAATAAGCACCTCCACCAAAACCATAAATACCAACTCCTGTAAAGATGAGTACTCCCTGTGGCAAGGAAACCAGTGCATCGGCATACCAATAGCGGTACCCATCTACATTGCCAAACACAGCAGTAGCTACCACTTTTAATCCGGGTTGAAATTCGGCATTTATATTGCCACTAAAGCCATCACCATATACCGGATCTTGTTTATAGAAAATAAGGTTACCCTGTAGTTTAAAGGCTCCTCCGTCAATATCTATCCCTATTTCGTGTACTTCAATATTCTTGTACTTCCAGCGTTGTGTTCGTTCGCCAGCAGGCATTTCTCCTATTATGGAGAGGCCGGCATTGGCTCCATAAGAGCCTCCACTTTTGCTAGTAAGATTTAATAACAAATCAAAATCCAGAGCTACTTCATAATCGGAGATGTTTCTTAAACCTATGTTATTGATGCTAACAGGAAAATTCGCCATTTTTTGTTGCAATAGTTCCGAGCCAAACGAAAAATTACCTACCTGAATATAGGGAGCTACCGATTGAATTTGAAGGTTTTCAAAAGCAATATCTGCAATTTCAACCCCTTTTTTGCCTTCGCTTAGTTCGGCTGCGATGGTCATTGTTCCATGCAGGTTTGCCTTGGGTAGGAATTTATTGTTCACCACTTTTACTTCAAGATAGGAAGCAGGGAACAGCTCTACATGAGCCGTTTTAAACATCGAAAATTCAAGGCTATCGGCACTTGTTACATTAAAAATGTATTCGTTGCCAGGGTTGATAATGGCCGTATAAGCAAATGCCTTATCTTCTTTACTAACCGGAATCACAATTTCCCCAATAAGGCCTGCTGAAACTAACTGGTTTGCTAC
>CAZZML010000256.1:0-5037 GCA_964654735.1 uncultured Roseivirgaceae bacterium
TATTTATTATGGTATTGGAATTAATGGTGGCGGCAATTCAAGCGTATGTATTTACGTTGCTAACATCATTGTTTATAGGTATGGCCGTTGCAGAAGACGACCACCACTAAATTGTTTTTTTTAACTAAAAAGTCAAATTATTATGACAATTACAGGACTTGCTGCTGGATTATCAGTATTAGGTGCGGGCCTCGGTATCGGTAGGATCGGAGGATCAGCAATGGAAGCAATCGCTAGACAACCAGAAGCTACTAGCAAAATTCAAACTGCAATGATTATTTCTGCAGCTTTGATTGAAGGTGTAGCTTTCTTTGGGGTAGCTACTGCTTTAATGTAGAAATTTGAAATGGCTGTCGCTAGGGCAGCCATCTCTTTTTTAAGTATTAAAAACGAATTTAATTTATATATAAATGGAACTTTTAATTCCTAACCCAGGCTTAGTTTTTTGGACTAGTATCGCATTTCTACTATTGGTATTTCTCCTTTCTAAATTTGCATGGAAACCTATTCTTCAAACGTTAAAAATTCGCGAAGAGTCAATTGACGAAGCTCTAAAAGCAGCTGAATTAGCACGTGAAGAAATGGGCGAGCTAAAAGCTGATAATGAAAAATTATTAGTGAAAGCCAGAGAAGAGCGTGAGCAATTACTTCGTGATGCTAGCAAAGCAGCTAGTATGATTAAAGAAGAAGCTAAAACCGATGCAGAAGCCATTTCTAAAAGAATGATGGAAGATGCCAAAGCTGGTATTGAGGCTGAGAAACAATCTGCTTTGGCAGAGGTTAGGAGTCAGGTGGCCAATCTTTCGGTTGAAATTGCTGAGAAAATTATTCGTAAAAATTTAGAGAACGATAAAGCGCAAAAAGCGTTGGTTGATGAGTTCTTAAACGATAAAAGCTTTAACTAATAATGGGTTCTCATAGAGCATCAGTACGATACGCAAAATCAGTGATTGGGCTTGCTCAGGCTCAAAAATCTTTAGAAAAGGTAAAAGCGGATATGCTTTTATTTACGAAAGTTATTAATGACAATCGTGAATTAGAAGTAGTACTTAAAAACCCAATTGTGCCTACTGATAAGAAAAAAGCAATTTTAAAAGCACTGTTTGAAAAGAGAATTCAGCCCTTAACTTTTAAAGCTTTTGAACTTATTGTATCAAAAAACAGAGAAAACATATTGGATGAGATTGCCGTTGAATTTGTAAACGAGTATAATCTGCTGAAAGGAATTGCTGTGGCAACCGTTATTACTCCTTATACGCTTGGTGATGAGCAACGTAAAGAGATAATAAAAATTGTTGCAGATATTACAGGAATGAAAGTTGAATTGGCTGAGGTAATTGATGAATCATTAATTGGTGGGTTTGTACTTAAAATAGGCGACAAGCAGATTGATGAATCTGTAAAAAGCAAATTAGCTAACATACAAAGAGCACTTGTTGCTTAATAGAATTGAATTAAAGAATAGAAATAAATATTTCAGAAATGAACGATATTAGACCAGATGAAGTTTCGGCCATATTGAGAGAACAACTTTCAGGTGTGAAATCTGAGGCTGAACTAGAAGAAGTAGGTACAGTATTGCAAATCGGTGATGGTGTTGCACGTATTTACGGCCTTACAAAAGCAGAAGCAGGGGAACTTCTTGAATTTGAAAATGGAGTACAAGCATTGGTGCTTAACCTTGAAGAAGACAATGTAGGTGCGGTTCTTTTAGGACAATCGAAAGGAATTAGAGAAGGAGATACGGTTAAAAGAACCAATAAAATTGCTTCTATTCAAGCAGGAGATGGTTTGATAGGCCGTGTTATAAATACCCTTGCCGAACCTATTGATGGCAAAGGGGCTATTGAAGGCGACTTATATGAAATGCCGATGGAGCGTAAAGCACCAGGGGTTATTTTTCGTCAACCAGTAACAGAACCTCTTCAAACTGGTATTAAAGCAATTGATTCAATGATTCCTATTGGTCGTGGCCAAAGGGAATTAATTATTGGTGACAGACAGACGGGTAAAACAGCTGTTGTTATTGATACTATTATCAATCAAAAAGAATTTTACGATAAAGGGGAACCTGTTTATTGTATTTATGTGGCTATTGGTCAAAAAGCATCAACAGTTGCAAATACAGTAGCTGCTTTATCTAAAGCAGGTGCAATGGATTACACCGTTATTGTTTCAGCTTCGGCTTCCGATCCTGCTCCAATGCAGTTTTATGCTCCATTTACGGGTGCATCCATTGGTGAGTATTTTAGAGATACTGGTCGTCCTGCGTTGGTAATTTATGATGATTTATCTAAGCAAGCCGTTGCCTACCGTGAAGTGTCTCTTTTATTAAGAAGACCTCCAGGACGTGAAGCATATCCTGGTGATGTATTTTACCTGCACTCGCGTTTATTAGAGCGTGCTGCTAAGGTGAATGACAATACTGATATTGCTAAAGAAATGAATGATTTGCCTCCTTCATTAGAAGGTATGGTAAAAGGGGGTGGTTCTTTAACTGCCTTACCAATTATTGAAACACAAGCTGGTGACGTTTCTGCGTATATTCCTACCAACGTAATTTCTATTACGGATGGTCAAATTTTCTTAGAAACAAACTTGTTTAACTCAGGTATTCGTCCTGCAATTAATGTTGGTATTTCAGTATCACGTGTAGGTGGTAATGCACAGGTTAAATCAATGAAGAAGGTATCTGGTACACTTAAGCTAGACCAAGCTCAGTTTAGAGAATTAGAAGCTTTTGCAAAATTCGGATCTGATTTGGATGCAGCTACTCGATTAACAATTGATCGTGGCATGAAAAATCAAGAAATTTTGAAGCAGCCTCAATATACTCCTGCTAAAGTGGGAGACCAAGTAGCAATTATTTTTGCTTCAACTAAAGGTCTCACAGATACGGTTGCAGTAGAGAAAATGAGAGCTTTTGAAACTGAGTTTATCTCTGAAATGAACAATAAGCATAAAGATGTTATTGACTCATTAGGAGCTGGCAAATTTGATGACAGCCTAACTGATGTGCTTAGAACTGTTGCTAAAGAAGTAGCTAAAAACTACACTAAATAAAGTCTGTCCAGAAAGCTTGCTATCTGCGTTATGCTTATCAAAAAAATACTCGATTACCTGTTGTAAACGCCACTTTTTTTGATTTCGCAAGCCTTGATAGCAAACTTTCTAAACCAGACTAAAGGTATTAGGAAGTAATAAATACGTTTGACCAATGGCAAACCTTAAAGAAGTAAAAACAAGAATTTCTTCTGTACAATCTACTCAGCAGATCACGAAAGCCATGAAAATGGTGGCTGCTGCCAAACTTCGTAGAGCACAGGATAGCATTATTCAAATGCGACCTTATGCTCAAAAGTTAGATAGTATTTTGGTTGGGGTATCTGCAAGTTTAGATACCGAGGAAAATGTTTTTAGTGAGGAAAGAGAAGTTAATTCTGTACTAATTATAGCTATTACTTCTGATAGAGGTTTATGTGGGCCGTTTAATAGCAATGTGTTTAAAGCAACTACAACACTTATTGCAGATAAGTATGCCAATCAATTTAAAGAAGGGGGTGTAACTATTATGCCAATCGGTAAAAAAGCCCTTGATTATTTCGGTAAAAGAGAGTTTAACGTAGAGCGTAAATTTGGCGAGTTATTTGGTCGTTTAAGTTTTGATGAAGCAATGAAGGCAGCCGAGTTTGCAATGAAGGCGTTTGAGGATAAAAAGTTTGATACGGTTGAAATAGTATATAATGAGTTTAAAAATGTAGCTACACAAATTATGTGTACCGACCAGTTTCTTCCTATTGTTTCTAATGAAGAAGAAGGCTCATCTGTTAATAACGACTACATTTACCAGCCTAATCAAGATACATTAGTAGAGCACTTAATTCCTACTTCGCTAAAAATAAAGCTTTATAAGGCTTTATTAGAGTCCAATGCATCGGAGCATGGGGCGAGAATGACAGCAATGGATAAAGCAACTGAAAATGCAGGTGATTTATTAAAAGAGCTTAAGCTTAAGTATAACCAAACACGTCAGGCTGCAATTACCAATGAAATCTTAGAGATTGTGGCCGGGGCTGAAGCTCTTGGGTAGCCTTTCTGATAACTCATCTGCCTCTTCTGAATTTTCTATAGTCTTATTAATTTTAGACTTGCCCTTTATCTTCGTGATAACCTAAATGCTAATAATACCACTTTTGGTTTTCTTATTCCGAATAAACATCTCAATAAAGGTATCAAAAAGCCTCTATGTTACCCAAAACAATCATGAAATCACTTAGCATTCCTTACCCCGAACTCAGGTTAGCAGTTAACTTTTTCGGCTAAGTTCTATGTATAACAGCATTTTTTAAAGCTCTTAATATTGGCTCTGCTATCGTTTTCCGCAGATAACGTATATTGTCGCTGATTTTTTTCTGCGTAAATCAGCGATATCTGTGGGAGAAAAACATAGGGGTGTAAATGAACTATGAGTAAGGATGATGCCAAGTGTATTTTGCTGTACTTATTAGAACTTAACCATTTTTAGATACGAAATTTATATCGAAAACAAGATATCTGGGATTATCCCCCTGCTGCAATGGCAGTAAGGATGGATCCTGTGGAGGCAATAAGGGCGTAGTAACTTGGTTGATTAAATAAAAAAATTACGCGAAGAGCGCAGAGAAATTTTACGCAAAGAGTACTTTGATTTGCTAACCACAGGGCTATGGTGTTTCCTTTTTCTATTCCGAGGTACGAGGAATCTTCTAACCTATTATAGTCGCTTTTTATAGGCATAAGATTCCTTTTTTTACAGAGGACTCTGTATGCTTAAAAACATTTAATTATCATCAAAAGGCAGCTTTTTTAGCGCTCTTAGCCTATACATTAATAATGGTTTTACGCAGAATTTGGAAAAGGCGGATAGTTTAATTCTGAGTAAAGTCCGACTATCGTCTGACTTTGCATGTTCTTAGCGAGCTTAGCGTGAACCCAGTTTCCTTGGTTAAGTTCCAATTATAACAGCATTTTGGCAAATATTTTTTTCTTTGTGAATTC
>CAZZML010000257.1:0-5035 GCA_964654735.1 uncultured Roseivirgaceae bacterium
ACATTTGCAAGTGAGTGGCAGCAGGCTTTTCATCCTCTACAATTACTACAGTTTTAACTAAGCTCATGTAACTATTAGTAAAGGTAATTTAACGATAAACGTTTTGCCATCATCAATTATTTCTACTGGAACATCCGAAAGCATTTGATACCTGGCTTTAATATTGGTAAGCCCAATGGATGAATTATCTCCGGGTAAAACTTCTTTTAGGGTCATCTTATTTTTCACACAGATCATTTCTCCTTCAGAAAATATGTCAATAACTAATGGATTTTCGTCAGTGATTTCGTTGTGCTTTATACAATTTTCGATAAGCATTTGAAGCACCATTGGAGGAATATGCTTTTGCTTTTCATCATTGCTCAATTCAATGTTTACTTCAAATTTATTTTCAAATCGGATAGATTGTAAAAAAACATACGACTCTAGTGTTTTCAATTCTTCAGCAACTGTAATTACTTCATTTTTTTGAGTAGTTAAAACAGAACGATATACTTTTGAAAGTTGGCCTACGTACTTAGCTGCTAAATCCTGATTTTGATAAATAAGTGATGTTAAGGTATTGAGGCTATTAAACATAAAGTGTGGATTGACCTGACTTCTTAGCATTTCAAAATTGGATGCAAGCACCTCGTTTTTCATTTTTTCCTCTTGAAGAGCTAACTCTCTCCATGAAAATAGAAACTCCTTCGCTAACATAACCATATACACTAAAACACCTACTAAAACTGTTAGAACTACTGTCTGTACTATGTCTCCACCACTAATGTTAATGTTAACGGTTGCTTTAAAAAACCATATTAAACCAAGCATAGCAAACCCTGAATAAATGCCAGCTCCAACAATTCCTAATACAAATCGCTTTCCTGGATTTTTTAGAAATGTATATACGTTATCCAACGCATGAGCTACGAAACTATTTCCATACCACATTACCAACCATATAATAAAAGTTATGGCAAATCTTTTCCACATATACTGCCATTCCTGGCTATAATTAATACCCATTATATAAGCCATTATCGATGACAGCAAAAGTATGAGTACTAATTCTTTTCCTAGATTTATGATTCTTCGTTTGTTCATTTTACTACTAAAATACTAATTATCTTCTGATGGAGTTTTACATTTTTTTAACATTTTTTCAGCTTGCGGTTTTCCCCAGACAGGTTGTATGCCGCTGTCCTCCTCTTCTTCTTTTTCGAACAGATTTTTTGTATTCATAAGCTTTTGGCAAGCTTCATCGGTGCTACTACCAAAAAATTGAGCCGTGCCAAAAAGCATCTGCGCCATCATTAAATTGGCTCTTGGGTTTTTGTTGTCTAATTGATAGGCTTGTTGTAAAAAGCCAGCCGATTTCATCGAGTATTCCTGACCTCTTACCGAAGGGTCAACACTAATTCGCATCATTGCCGAAAAGCCTTTTAAAGTAAGTATTTCTACCATATTGGCTTTTTTTATTTTCTGAGATTGTTCCAGCAACGCATCTGCTCTGTCTAAAAACCCATCCCATTTAGTTACGTCCTTTTCCCGAGTAGTCATCATAATAAAGCAATACGCCTGGTAATAACTAGGCAGCCATTTTTTAGATTCTGCCGCCCCTATCCGCTCGAACTTGTTCGCAACTGATTTGATTTCTTCAAGACCTTGCGCCTGATTCATTTCTGTGATGGCATTTTTCATAGCCACTTCGTATCCTCCTTTAGTAAAGGAAAAAAGGAAGAAAGTGAGTGCTATTAATGTGTATGTGAGTACGTTTTTCATAGTTTTATATATTCTAAAGCAGTTTAATTTATTTGTTTATTCCGAAGAATGAGGAATCTTCTACTGTGTAGAAAACTTTCTATTTTTATAAGATTCCTCGTTCCTCGGAAAAGAAAAGCATAGGTTACTATCTGAGTTTACTTAATCAATTTTTATAGTCAGTTTTACGTTTTTATCTGCTATTGCAAACAAAGCATCTTCATAGCTTGGAGGACCAAACATGCTTTTCCCATCCATCGAAATGCCATAAGGTTCGGTTGGGATACCCATAAAATTTGAATCAAGTTCTCCATTTTTATTTTCATCGTGCATTACGCTAATGGTATAATCTCCATTTGGCACCTCAAGTTCGAAAATCATTTCGCCTGTTTTTGCTTTCTTAGATTTACTTACGAAGGGTTTACCCAAAAAACTCTCTTTCGAGTTAAAAACCGCCACTCCTACGTTCCCTTTGGAAGATTGAATGTTGGTAACTTTTACAACTAATTTATGAGTTGTTTGTGCACTGCTTAGCCCGTAAACTCCTGCTACTATGGCTAATGTTAAGAATAGTTTTTTCATAATTGTTTAATTTATTTTATTTATTGGTTTGAAGACCGGAGTCGGAAGCTGGAAGTAAACAAAACTTCCGACTTCTGACTTCTAACTTCCGGCTTATTAACCCGCATTATTCATTGGGGATTTGTAATGAAAGTCCTAAGTGCAATAAAATCAAGTGCTTAACATTGATTTTGACACGCAAGCGTGGCACCACCACGGTGAGTATCAAAATTGATGGACGTGCTTGATTTTGAAGCAATTAGGGCTTGGAATAGAATCCTGATGAATAATGCGGGTTAAAGTGATTTTAATTGGTTTAAAGTAGCATCCTTGCTAAAGGTGATAAACACTCCTATAAAAAAGGATCGTAGTGCAGGCAGCCTGTTGGCCTCGGCAACATAAACACCTTGGTTATTGGGTGTGTTACTATAGGTATATCCGAAAATATTATCTCTGCCAAGCACATTGGTTATACTACCATAAATAATAATACTTTGGGTAGCTAAATAGCTGGCACTTAGACTTAAATCAATGTATGAAGGGGTTAGTTTATCATTAAAATTAGTTGTATTTGGGTTATTATAGGTTCGAGGCGAGGCATACGAAAACGTACCGCCAAATTGGGTTTTAATACTGTTTACCCAATGCTTATACACTACCGAGAGGTTATGGCTTGAAGCAAAAGTTGGAACTGCTTTAATTGGAAAATCCCGGTAATCACGTTCTGTATCTAAATAAGAATACGACACCCAATAATCTATATTTTTAAAGGTTTTATTATCCCTCCAAAAGAGGTCAACCCCTTTGGCAAATCCTTCGCCTGTATTAGTGTACACCAACGGGTTAAATGGCTCATCGGAATTAAATTTAGCCAAATCTCGGTATTGCTTAAGATAGCCTTCTATTCTAAATGTTTGCTTTGGATTTACCACTTGGTAATTCAAAATAAGGTGGTCGGCCTTTTCAAAATCAAGGCTATTGTTTACCCGAAGTAAATCCTCTGTTGCTGCCTGCTGAAAACTACCTCCGGCCAAAGCTATTTGGGCATTTTCGCCTGTTTTATACGCCAATGAAACTCGTGGAGCTATATACATTTTATTGGTTAGCGAAGTGTATTCTATCCGCCCTCCAACTCGCGCTAAAAACTTATTCGAAAAATAAATATCCGTTTCAGCAAAGGCAGAAATAAGAGGATTTTGAAAGTTAAATCTATTTTCTAATCCATCAGATGTTCTTTTATATAACTGTTCACTTTCAGAGTAAAGCAATTCAGCTCCTGTATTTAAGCTAATTTTAGCATTTATATCCCCACTAAAAACCGATTTAAGGTGAATGCCTTTGGTTGTTTCTTTCACCGTTTCGCTTTCCATATAAATATCATCGGTATTTATGGTATAGGAAACCCCGGTTTTATAAGCCCAGGAATTGCCTAGCGTATTCTTTAAAGAAACATTACCATAAACGTAATTGTTCTTTATGTCAACCAGAGTTTTCTCCGAGGGATTAAGAATACTGTATTGGTTTAAGCTAAAATTATTCGAAGAAGCATTGCCATACACCTTTAGCATTCCGTTGTTGCCAACCTGCTGTCGGGCAGCAAAATTAGCTTGCACCGTTTCTGAGGGTTTTACCCAATCTACCGATTGGCTAATTATGCTATTATAGGGGGCTAAGTTATAATAGGCTCCTTGAACTGCAATAGATGATTTAGCCCAAGACTGGGTGTGGCTAACCTCTGCGCCCACAGTCATTAAACTTACATCGGTACGAGTTTGTGCTGGCTTTTCTTTTGTGTTTAGAATAAGAGCCGAGGAAAGTGCCTGACCGTATTCAGCTGAATAACCACCTGTGCTAAAACTTGTACCGCTAAACATAAAAGGAGAAAATCGACCTCTGGTAGGCGTGTTGGGGATAGTGGTAGAGTAAGGTTTTAACACCTGCAAACCATCAATAAATGTTTTGGTTTCCGACCCATCACCTCCACGTACAAATAAGCGGCCTTCTTCTCCTACAGTTTGAGTGCCGGGCAAGGTGTTAAGTGCTCCTGCAATATCGGCCGTAGCACCTGCAGTGGTTACAATATCCAAGGGTTTAAGCACTTCACTTTTAGTGCCCGTACCTCCTTGAAATGTTCCTGCAGAAATTACTACGGCCTCCATTTTGTTAATTGACTCTTTGAGTGAAAAGTCGATGTTGTTATTAGTTGATTCTTGCTTGCCGTCCGTAGCTTTAGCAGAGGAGCGGAGTATTATTTTTTGAGTTGTTTCTTCATAACCAATATAAGTTGCTACTAATATTACTTCCCCTAATGCCGAGGTTTCAAAATTAAATTTCCCGTTTACATCAGTGCTGGAGCCATCATAGGTATCTTTAATAAATACATTGGCGCCAATAAGGGCTTCGCCCGATTGGCCGGTTATAGTGCCTGTAACTTTTGTTTGAGCTAAAAGCGTTGAGCTAATAAATAGCAATGTGAATATTAAGCCAAAGTTGGATCGTGAGGACACGAACCAAGGAGCGGCAAATAGTAAAGCGATTGTGTGTATTGCGTTTTTCATAACAATACAAAGAATTAGGATTTCGCTCAGTTTTTAAAATAGGAGTTACTGAACTGTTGAATTTGTAGGATGAGTTGTAGAATTTTAAAATTAAGGACACCTCTATTAATTGCTTGCGCCCTCTGGCTTTAGTATCTGATTTAGCATCAAGGCGTGGTTTCGCAGGTAGGCTG
>CAZZML010000258.1:0-4996 GCA_964654735.1 uncultured Roseivirgaceae bacterium
GATTACTCTCAGTCTCTTAGCACTTCTCATCTCCACTGAATCGCTCAATCTAGGTTTAATTCAAATACCTTATCTGAATTCATTAATTGTATAAAGTTGTCTTTCACTTTTGCTACCCCTTTCAGGTAAGTAGGTTCGAAAGGCAAATCTAAACTTACAGCACTGTTTATATCATCATCTGCTATTTCTATTATATCAGTTACTGAATCAACTATGGCTCCAACTGACATTTCTTCTCCATTTACATTTACATCTACCACCATTACAGTTGTTGCATTTTTATTATCATCGGTAATGTCAATGTTAAATTTCAATCTTGTGTCAACAACAGGTAAAATACTGCCTCTAATATTAATTACCCCAGCTAAAAGTTTGTCGGAACCCGGTATTGAAGTAATTAGAGGAACATCAAGAATTTCTATTACTCTATTGGCATCAACAGCTAGTTTTTCTTTACCTAATGAAAATGTGAGATAAATATTAACTAAGCTTTCTTCCTTGGTAAGTTCTTCTAGTGTGTTGTCAACTTTAGAGTCTCTAGATTCTTTAATACTCGAGAGTTCTTTTTCAGTAAAAAGACTATCAACATCTATAAGCATGATAAATCGTTCTAAATAACGAGCTATACCTCTTATATAATTGGTTTCATGATCTCCTACCTGAGGCACCTTTTCAATACTTTCTTCTTCAAAATGAACTACTTCAAGTACTTTATCAACCATTAAGCCAACCTGAGTAGAACCTTCTTCGGTTTGAAGTTCGAGTACTAGTATATTAGCTCTTTCTCCTTTAGCATCAGTGCTTAAATTTAGCCAACGCTGAAAGTTAACAATGGGCAACAATTCGTTATTATGATAGATTATACCTTCGAGTAAATTAGATGATTTAGGAATTTTAGTTAGCTCTGGGCTTTCTATAATTTGATTCAAATTTTTCAAATTAACGCCAAAGAGCTCATCGTCAATTTCGAATGAAAGATAATCGCTACTTATGGATATTTCGCTCATGATAATGTTACGTCTTCTCGTGTATCAACATATTTTCTAATCAAGCGATTTGTGTCAAAAACCAATGCTATGGTGCCATCTCCTAAAATGGTTGAACCAGAGATATAATCCTGATCTTTAAAATAGACACCCAGTGGTTTAATTACAGCTTGGTACTCACCCACAATATGATCGCATATTAGTGCTACTTGGCTTTTGCCATTATTTACAACTACAATTTGTTTAGCTAAATCTACTCCCTTTTTGTCTGTAATCTTAAATGTTTCGCGCAAATCTATAAAAGGAATTTGATTATTATCTAGTTCTAGAATGCCTGTAAATTTATTTACATCGTTGGCATTTAGGTAGGTGTAGCATTTGTCGATAGCAGCTAGTGGTATTACATAGCAGCCATCTCCTAACTGCACCAATAAGCCATCTATAATTGATAAGGTTAAAGGGAGTGAAATAGTGAGGGTTGTTCCAACATTAACTGTTGATTCAATATCAATTTCACCTCTAAGTGCATTAATATTTCTTCTTACCACATCCATTCCAACTCCACGCCCAGAAACATCTGTAACTACCTCAGCCGTAGAAAAACCAGCATGAAAAAGTAAACCAAATATCTCTTTTTCTGTAAGTATGGTATCTTCTTCAATTACTCCTTTTTCAATTGCTTTGGCTCTAATAATTTCAGTATTAATTCCTTTACCATCATCTTTAATTTCTACATTAACATTGGTGCCCGAATAATATGCCCGCAATCTAATTGTGCCTTTTTCAGGTTTGCCAAGTATTGCTCGCTGTTCGTTGCTTTCAATGCCATGATCTAAACTGTTTCGCAAAATGTGCATTAATGGATCGGTAAGGCTTTCAATAATAGATTTATCAAGTTCAGTATCGCCACCTTCAGTAATAAAGGCAATGTCTTTTCCTAACTCTGAAGAAATGTCTCTGATCATTCGTTGGAATCTTCCAAACATATTACTAATGGGTACTAAGGTCATACCAAATGCAATATCTCTTAATTGACGAGAAAGTTTTTCTACGTTTTCGGCAATAGTCTCAAGTTCAGAGTCGTTTTTTTTATCTGTGTGTAAGCTCAAGGCAGCTTGTGTAGTAATTAACTCACTCACAAGGTTCATAAGTTCATCTAGTTTGTCTGATGAAACCCTTATACTTGAAACGGTTTTTTCTTTTACTTGTGGTTCACTGGTCTCTTTCGATTTGGCTGCTTCTTTAACTTTTTCGGCAAGTGATTTTTTCTTAGGTTTTTCTTCGCTTTTAGTAACAACTGGCTTTTGTTCAGTTAAAATATTTAAAGTGCCTATGTTAAATGGGCTGTTTAATAATTGCGTGTTAGTTAGTGTTTCTTTAACCTGTTTAGAATTAAGGATATTTGACTCATCTACAATTTCTACTGTAATTATTGAATTTGCCTCAACAAATACAAATACTTCTTTAATTTCATGTTCAGTCTTATCAGAGGCTAAAAATATACTCCATCCTGTTATACATTCTGTAGGATCTATTTTTTTAATATCACTTACTAAATCTGTATATGGTAAGGCTATGCATTCTCCTAAAGAGAATAACTCATCTACAAGATACAGGGGGTTGTTGCCATCATTAACAATTGATTTTCCCGGTTTAAAGTGGATTAGATAAGTTCTTTTTCCATCGTTTGTTTCTTTGGAGGTATTACTAGGTTCTTTTGCTACTACAGTTTCTTCGTCTTCGCCCGTATAAGCCATTATTTGAGTAGTTAGGCTAGCATGTCGGTCTTTGTTGGCAGCGTCTTCTAACTCATGGTCTTCAACAATTTGCTTAATATGATCCATTGAGGCCAATGTAACATCAATTAGATCTTTAGAAACTTGTTGTTTGCCGGTTCTTATTAAATCGTAAACAGTTTCCAAATTATGAATAAACTCAGCAATATTTAAAAACCCGAACATACTGCTATTGCCTTTTAAGGTATGCATTATTCTAAATACCTCTTCAATAATGCTTTTTTCTTCAGGTGTTTCGTCTAGCTGAAGTAGAACACTTTCGAGCTTATCAAGTAGCTCACTAGCTTCTTCCAGATAAACGGCTTTCATGTTATCCATTATCGAACGAATTTTTTAACAACCCCTAATAATTTATCTTCTTCAAATGGTTTTACCATCCAAGCTGTAGCGCCTGCCTCTCTAGCAGCATTCTTCTTCTCCAATTGCGATTCTGTAGTAAGCATAATAATAGGTATATGCTTATAACTAGGATTTTTACGAATATTTTTAACCATGGTAATACCATCCATAATTGGCATGTTTAAGTCTGTTACCACAAGTTTAACTTCAGCACAAAGCTTATCGAGTCCATCTTGCCCATTTACGGCCTTAATTACATCATAGCCGGCATCTGTTAAGTTACTGCTAATCAGTTCTCTTATGCTCTCTGAGTCGTCAACAATCAATAATGTATTTGACATATTTTAAGCAGCTTCTTCTTTAAACATAAATGACCCAAAGCCAGCTCTTTCGATAATAATTTTCATATCAAAGGGAACATCTGAATCAATTTTAACTTTTTTATCTGTATAAAAATTAATAAATATTTTAAATAGTTGAATAGGTAGAATATCTAAATGTGTAATGTTTATTAATTGAATATCAATGATGTCGTAATCTGTAAAAGTGGTTTGTAAGCCATCTTTTAAAATTTCAGCCTCGAGCAAACTTAACGACCCCTCAATTATGAGTTTAGTTTTACGAACAGTTTTTCTTCGAGAGGGGATGAGCTTTATTGAAATGGTGGAATCTTTTTTGCCCCCAACTAAAATTCGTTCATTTAAATTGGCTATTTCCGATGGCTTATTCGGAGTTTTAATTGGCTTAAAAATTGTTTTAGGTTGAGTTTCACTCTTTGAAACCCCCTTTTTTGTATTAGCAATCTTAGCCTTTACATTAGATTTTTGCTTCTGTTTGGCTTTAACCACAGCAACTTTTTTTACTCTTACCTCTTTCTTTTGCTTTGGCTTGTTTTTAGCCAGTTTCTCCTTTTTGGGTGGGATGAGCGAATCTTTCTTTATTCTTTTTAAATTGTTTCCTAATGCCATTATTATTTACTTATTGACAAAAATTCATTTCCAAATGCTTGATAATCTTTAGCACTGTTAGAGCTTGGTGCATACGTTATTACACTTTTACCAAAGGAGGGTGCTTCCGCTGCTTTTACATTATTTCTAATCCCAGATTCAAATAGTTTTATGTCAAAATTTTCTTGAATATAATCTTTAACCTCGCTGCTTAATTTACGTCTTTTATCAACCATTACTGGCAATATTCCTAAAATTTTAAGTTTTGGGTTCAAACTAGCTCTAATTTGTTCAATGGTAGAATAAATTAAATCTAGCCCTTGAAGGCTTAACGCAGTCATTTGCATTGGAATAATTACTTCGTTTGAAAGGGTTAAAGAATTGACCGCAAGTAACGAGAAAGATGGCGGACAATCAATAAGTACATAGTCGTATTTTTTTAGCCCCTTTAACGTTTTTTTAAGCTGAAGCTCTCGCTCTTCAATTTGAGCAATCGATATTTCAATATTGGCAAGGTCGATTGAAGATGGGATTAAATCGACTCCTTCGTTTTCTACATGAAGTATGCTTTGTTTAACAGTTGCATCTCCCAAAAGAACATCTCCAATGGTATGCTCAAAGTCATTCACTCCTAAAGAATAAGTTAAATTTCCTTGTGGATCTAAATCTACGAGTAATACGCTTTTTCCTTTTTGAGCAAGCACCGTTCCTAAACTTGTTACAGTAGTAGTTTTGCCAGTTCCGCCTTTTTGGTTAACAATTGAAATAAACTTCATTTGACTAAAATATTACAATCGCTCAAATTTTGTGCAGGCCTTCGGTTTTTTTATGATTGTTCACTTGTTTAATTTTTGAAAAAGAGGATGCGTTACCCATCTAACCTGAATAATTCATGAATAATCTATTACGCATTCCAATTGCCAACCAT
>CAZZML010000259.1:0-4982 GCA_964654735.1 uncultured Roseivirgaceae bacterium
AAAGTATTGGTGACAATAATAGTTGGCGGTAGTGTCTAAAAATATAATTATACAGGTGCTATTATGCGTTTCCTGACTACTAAGGAACGATCCTTGCAGCTATCGGGACTAATTTTTACAAAGGATTTACATTTTTTAGCACGCTTCTCTGTGTCTTCACTTTGCTGTGGCAATAATTGCCTACAATAATTTAGCTGGATAAAATTAAATCTAGCTTTGCTTTAACTTCTGCTGCCAGTTCCAGGCATCTCTCAAAGCATCCTCAACCGTAAGTTCTGTTTGCCAGTTTAATGCCTTTTTTGCTTTATCAACCGAAGCATAAATTTGCTCCACATCGCCAGGTCTGCGAATACCTATTGTGTAATTAAGTTTTTGATTGCTTACTTTTTCAAAGGTTTTTACAATTTCCAGCACTGAGGTGCCAGTACCTGTTCCAATATTTATAGAATCGCAGAAATTAGATTTTTCATTTAGGTAATCCAATGTTTTTACATGAGCCTTGGCTAAATCCACTACATGAATATAATCCCTAATATTAGTGCCGTCAGGTGTGTTATAATCATTCCCGAAAATAGTTAGTTCATTACGCAGCCCGGCAGCAGTTTGAGTAACAAAAGGCACTAAATTGCTAGGTACACCAAGTGGCAGTTCTCCAATTAATCCAGTGGGGTGTGCTCCAATAGGGTTAAAATATCGAAGAGCAACCGCACTTAAGCCTGAATTAGCGGCTACTTGGTCTTTAATAATATCTTCCGCAATCTGTTTGGTGTTGCCATAAGGAGAAATGGCTTTTTGAGTAGGAGATTGTTCAGTAACGGGTAATTTCTCAGGTGCTCCATACACAGTGCAGGAAGAAGAAAAGACCAACTGTTTACAGTTTTGGGCCTTCATAACCTCCAGTAATACAAGAAGCGAAACTACATTATTATGATAATAGGCAAGCGGTTTATCCACCGATTCTCCAACAGCTTTATAGGCTGCAAAATGAATAACACCAATCGGGTTGGTTTCTGCAAAAACCTGAGTCATAAAAGCCACATCGGTGCAGTTTCCTTCGAATAAGTCAATTTTCTTGCCTGTAATTTTTTCTAGGCCTTCTAAAGCTGATTTCTCAGAATTACAGAAGTTATCAACAATAATAGGATTATAGCCTTGAGCCAACAATTCAACTACAGTATGCGACCCAATGTAGCCAGCTCCGCCTGTTACAATAATGTTCTTATTCATTTTTTTATATACCCTTCAAACGTATTATGCTCCTTTTTATACAAATCTTCTTCAGAAAGAGATTTGAAATACTCATAAGTGATTTTTAACCCTTCCTCCCTGTTTACTTTTGGCTCCCAATCCAAAATTTCTTTGGCTCTATCAATTTTCGGTTGCCGCTGTAAGGGGTCGTCTTTTGGTAAAGGTTTATATATAACCTTTTGATCAGTACCAGTGAGTTTGATAATCTCTTCGGCAAATTCTGATATAGTGATTTCGTGTGGGTTACCAATGTTTACAGGGTGTACATAGTCGCTTAATAATAGTTTGTAAATTCCTTCAATTAAATCATCAACATAACAAAAAGAACGAGTTTGCGAGCCATCGCCAAAAACAGTAAGGTCTTCGCCCCTTAAAGCTTGCCCAATAAAAGCAGGCAATACACGGCCATCGTTTAATCGCATTCGAGGGCCATAGGTGTTAAAAATTCGAACAATACGAGTTTCTAGCCCGTGATATGTATGATAGGCCATGGTAATGGCTTCTTGAAAACGCTTGGCTTCATCATATACTCCCCTTGGTCCAACCGGATTTACATTGCCGTAATATTCTTCGGGTTGAGGATGCACATTGGGGTCGCCATACACCTCTGAGGTGGAAGCAATGAGTAGCCGTGCTTTTTTGTCTTTAGCCAAACCAAGTAAGTTGTGAGTGCCCAAAGAGCCCACTTTTAAGGTTTGAATAGGTATTTTAAGGTAATCAATAGGACTGGCAGGTGATGCAAAATGAAGTATATAGTCTAGCTCACCTTCAAAGTCAATATATTCCGAAACATCATGATTAATGAATTCAAAGTCAGGATTGTTTTGTAGGTGTTCAATATTGCGAAGATCACCTGTAATAAGGTTATCCATAGCAATTACATAATACCCTTCTTTAATGAAACGATCGCATAAATGCGAGCCCAAAAAACCTGCAGCCCCTGTTATTAAAACTTTTTTCTTAGCCATTTATTTCTTCTCTTCCTATGCTATGGTATTCAAATCCATTTTTCTTCATATCAGCCGGTTTATATAAGTTTCTCCCATCAAAAATAACATTATTTGTTAGGAGCGATTTTACTTTATCAAAATCAGGCGATCTAAACACAGGCCATTCCGTTACGATAAGTAAGGCATCGGCTCCTTCTAGTGCTTCATATTGGTTTTTAGCATAGCTTATTTTGTTGCCAATCGCCCCTTTTACATTCTCCATTGCCTCTGGGTCAAATGCCTGCACTTTGGCTCCTGCTTTTATCAGTGCATCAATATTCACTAAGGCCGGAGCTTCTCTAATATCATCGGTGTTTGGTTTAAATGCTAAACCCCACATCGCAATGGTTTTTCCTTTTAAAGAACCTTCAAAATATGCCTTAATTTTGGGGATTAATTTTGTTTTTTGAGATTGATTGATATTCATTACGGCATTTAAAATACCAAAATCGTAATCAGCATCCTTAGCCGATTTGGCCAAAGCTTGTACATCCTTAGGAAAACAGCTTCCTCCATACCCAATACCAGAGAATAAGAATCGTTTACCAATTCGAGAGTCTGTCCCAATTCCTTTTCGTACCATATCTACATCAGCTCCTAATAGCTCACATAAGTTGGCAATTTCGTTCATAAATGTAATTTTTGTAGCAAGGAATGAGTTAGCAGCGTATTTTGTAAGCTCAGCAGATTTCTCATCCATAAAAATAATGGGGTTTCCTTGTCGCACTAAGGGCTCATAAAGCTGCTCCATTATTTCTATAGCCTTTTCTGATTGAGTTCCAATCACTACTCGGTCGGGCTTCATAAAATCGTCAACTGCTACACCTTCTCGCAAAAACTCCGGATTTGACACAACATCAAAATCAACTGTAGCATTTTTAGCAATTGCATTAGTAACCTTTTCGGCTGTACCTACAGGCACTGTACTCTTATCTATAATTACTGCATAAGTTTTTAAAATAGACCCTAAATCATCGGCCACTTTTAAAATGTACTTTAGGTCAGCAGACCCGTCTTCTCCAGGAGGAGTAGGTAAGGCTAAAAATATAACTTGTGCACCTTCTATACCTTCTTTTAAGTTGGTGGTAAATTTTAACCTTCCTTGCTTTGTATTTCTATCAAATAGCAAATCTAGTCCGGGCTCAAAAATAGGGATTTGTCCATCTTTAAGCATTTTAATTTTTTTTGGATCGATATCTATGCAGGTAACATTATTACCTGTTTCAGCAAAACATGTTCCAGTTACTAAACCAACATATCCACTTCCTACAACTGCTATTTTCATATATTTTAAAAATTTGATGCAAAAATAATTCTAATATTAATCTGAAAGTGATTAATTGAAAATCTTTTATTGCAACATTATTAAGTAAATGGGTTAATTTAGCGAACGAATCTGTTATAAAAATATTAACAAGCAGTAAATCAAGTAGATAAAGAATGAGCAATAGCGAAAATATTAAAATGATAAAATCTTCTGTTAAAGATTTTGGTAAAAAATATATTGAATCTGAAAGAAGGAGTTGGGATGAAGAACAGCTTTTCCCTAGAGAGGTTTTCTCTAAACTTGGAGAATTAGGGTTAATGGGGATTTTAGTGCCTGAAGAGTTTGGTGGAGCAGGCTTAGGATACCATGAATATGTAGCTGCAATTGAGGAAATTACAATTTGGGATCCTGCCATTGGTTTGTCATTAGCTGCTCATAACTCACTATGTGTAAACCATATTCTATCGTTTGGGAGTTCAGAGCAAAAAAAGAGGTGGCTCCCAAAATTAGCTTCAGGCGAATGGATTGGAGCTTGGGGGTTAACGGAACCTAATACTGGAAGTGATGCAGGAAATATGATGACAACTGCTGTGAAGGATGGTGATAATTGGGTGCTCAATGGGTCTAAAAATTTTATTACACATGGCAATTCAGGAGATATTATTGTTGTAATGACAAGAACTGGTGAAGTAGGAGATAAAAAAGCAATGACGGCTTTTGTAGTTGAAAGAAGTAATCCGGGATTAAAAGCAGGAAGAAAAGAAGATAAGCTAGGCATGCGTGCCTCAGAAACAACCGAAGTAATATTGGATAACTGTATTGTTTCATCTAATGCTATTTTAGGAGAGATAGGTGATGGTTTTGTGCAAGCATTAAAAATTTTAGATGGAGGGAGAATATCTATTGCGGCCTTAGGATTGGGGATAGCAGAAGGTGCTCTCAAGGAATCAATTAAATATTCAAAGGAACGACACCAGTTTGGCAAATCTATCGCTAGTTTTCAAGGCATATCATTTAAACTAGCCGAAATGGCTACTAAAGTAGAGGCTGCTCGCCAACTTATAAAAAATGCTGCAGAACTAAAAAATAACCATTTGCCTATGACCAAGGAGTCGGCAATGGCAAAATTCTATGCTTCTGAGATTGCTGTGGAAGTGGCCACAGATGCAGTGCAAATTTTTGGAGGGTATGGCTACACCAAAGACTATCCTGTAGAAAAATATTTTAGAGACTCTAAGCTGTGTACTATTGGAGAGGGAACCAGTGAAATTCAAAAATTAGTAATTTCTAAACTTTTGTTAGGAGAATGATTTTGAATTAGATTTTTAGCTTCCTATATTTGCGCTCCAATTTGGAAATAAACGTATAGTTATTGCTATGATTATTATAAATGTAAAAGAAAACGAGTCAATTGACAGAGCTCTAAAAAGATTCAAGAAAAAGTTTGAAAAAACTGGTGTACTTCGTGAATTAAGATC
>CAZZML010000260.1:0-4978 GCA_964654735.1 uncultured Roseivirgaceae bacterium
CATTTTTTGTAGAAATTGACATGGTGTTTATTCACTTTTGCCCTTGGATTCTTTTCGAGTGCCGCTTTATTTTCAGCTTCTTGTTCATTTGCTTTCGCTTCACGGTCAGGAAGAACAGTTTGTTTCAAGGTCTCATAAGGCTCTTTATAACTTGCTGCTTCCATAATATCCATTGAAGTAAAATCAATAACATACCTATCAGGTTGGCTTCCTCTTTTTGCAACCAACACATCACCAATTAGGAATGGCTTTACCGCGTCTGCATTTTTAGCATGCTTTTGGATAAGTTCTTTCCCTTTTTCCATCGAAAGTAGAAACCCTTTATGTCCATGTGTTTGCCCTTGAAATACTGATTTTGGATTCTTATTACAAGATAGAACCTTTGCTTTCGTTACATCAGTTCTTATAGTTAAACTACTATTTATGTCATTTAATTTATGTGCATCAAACTCTCCTTTTTCATTCACTACATAGAGTAACTTAGAGTTTTCGTAATTCCCTTTCGTCCAGTTTACGATTGAGACACTAACAGCAGCATCACCCGACCAAGGTTGTGACGAAATTGCATTAAAGATTGTTCCTCCGTTATCTTTAATATAATCCAAACTTCCTTCACGGCTATAATTCTCCCTAATAGTATTTGTTCCAACCAATCCTGCGATACCACCGTCCTTTAACTTTTGATGTGCCTTGTAAAACCAATACACACAGTAATCTGCCCGTCCCGGAACTTCAGGGTACGCATCCCAAAGTTTATTCAGGTATTCAATTCCATATTCCTCTTGCATCTTATTCTTGCTCTGGTATGGAGGATTCCCAATAATCACATTGGCTTCTGTCCAATCAGTAAACAAGGCATCAGCAAAAAGAATATTATCGTCCATATTGTCCAATGGTAAGGTGTTTTCCATTTGAAAGCCAAGACCAATCTGCATCGTGTCCACCCAATCACGAGTTTCTTTAATGGCGATTTCTTTCGCCAGCATTAGTGTAACTTTTGCCAATTCTACCGCAAACTGGTTGTAGTCCATGCCATGAAACTGCTTAATACTCACAATAGATTGCGTTCCGATCTCGGCAGCACTTTTCGGAAACTCAGTATGAATTTTATTGAGCAGTTCCATTTCAACCCTTTTCAATTCACGGAAAGCCACATAAAGAAAGTTTCCACTACCACATGCAGGGTCGAGTACTTTAAATTCTGCCAACTCCCTGCTGAGTTGTTTCATTTCTGTAAGCGTTTTGGCTTTTGCAATTTTTTCACGCCACGGTTGTATGATAGTTGGATGAACTATCTTGAGAATATCTAGTTCCGTGGTAAAATGTGCTCCAAATGCATGACGGGCTTCTGCTCCCATACTGCTTTGAAAAATAGTACCGAAAATGGCAGGGTTAACTTTACTCCATTTAGAATCAGCAGCCTTATAAAGCATTTCCAGTTCAGTACTGGTAAGTTCAATAGCTTCAGGGTTAGCAAATAAACCTCCGTTAAAATAGGCTACCCCTTTAAACCTACCACCACGAGCAGGCTCTTTGCTGTTCATTTGTGAAAAAAGGCCATGAATTAAGTCGTATGTATTTCCTTTCCCATCTTTTGCATTAATTAGAATTTCGGAAAACATATCCTTTGGTAATAATTCATAATCTTCTGCAAACATGGTGAAGATGCATTGCAGAATGAATCGCTGCGCTCTGTCTCGATCTTCTCCTCTGTCAATTAGGGAATTGAATACTTTAGCTACTAAATCAGCTGTTTCACGGGTTGCTTCTTCCAGATTGTGCTGAAATATTGGAGTGGCGGCACTCGGCAGCATGAAGTTGAAAGCAGTGTAACGGTCAGGTAAGTCCTCAATTTTAATATGGTCAAGTGGTTCATCCTGAATAGCAAAATCATAAATGATAAACTCATTGAAATTGCACAGGACAGAATACTTAGGCTGATTCGGTCTTAATTTCCACCAATAATCGAAAATCTGACTTCTATGACTTTTCAGTTGTGCGCCTTTTTTCTTCATTTCTATAAGCACACGGTCATCCCAAAGCAAGTCGGCAAAATTGGTTTTCTTCTTTGTTTTCACTCGAAATTCTAGTGTTGCTCCTGCTTCTTTATACCCATCATGTCCAAAAGCCTGAAAAAGTCGGTCACAAAATACCTGAGCCTCTCCTTTCTCATCTCCATCAAGAGAGGCTACATATTTTACAAATTGTTCAATCTTGTCTTTCATTGAATGCTTAACTATTCTATCATTAACCTGGTTGAAAGGTACTAATTCAATACTGAATTTTAACAAAAAATATTGAAAATTACACCCGATATGCTTTCATCGAAGCAGGTAATCTAACAAATGTTTTTTGACAAGAAATCACATGAATTAGTTATTAATAAATGAAATAAACTACTAACTGTTGGTAGGTTTTAAACCGCACACATTTGCCATTCACACAGCCCTCCCCTCCTGCCCAAAATGCCAAAAGAGTGCTACACCTGTTGTAAGATTGAAAATCAAGGTAATAAAGAAAGCTCCCCTGCAAGCTGGCTCCTCGTTAAATTGATCCATCGGATCAATTGTTAACACTCAGGTGATAAAAAAGTAAACAATCCCGATAACTATCGGGACTAGACAAAATAATGCTGCCACCCAAATGCCACCGCACCGCGATGGCTAGGTTCCGTATTCCTATTTAACATAATGTATAAATGTATCTAATTAGACCAGTTGAGGCATATTAGACAATGAATACTTACTCAACTCAGGAGTAGCCTTGGTAAATACCTTAGATTAAACCTCTCCCCTTGCCGATATCAATAAAAATGTAATTATTCACTTCATTTCCATTTTAAAATCGAATTGTAATCTGAGAAAATAGTTTGTTGGATTCTCTCAAAGTAAAATAGAATATTATAGAACACTTGCCTTTTATTACTTTGATACAAGCTGTAGACTGATACTAAACTTAAAAAACAAATGTAAAGTGAGTTTTTTAAGGCATTACTATCGTTTGCCTATCCACACTATAAGCGGTAAAATGACCTAGGATATTTTCAGTCCAATTATTTCGTGGGTTGCCTGGTGCTGCACTACCACCCGTTGGATTGCCAGAGCTAGATACAATATCGGCCAAGGCGAAATAATAATTATACGCATTTTTATCAAAACTTATAAGCGATACTTCCACCACATCCTCAGAATCGAATAGCCTGCTACCGAATTGAATGGGCACATCAATATACTGCCCGTCTGAGTTTTCGTCATCAAGCACAAAAATTTCTGTTTGGTCAACATCTACCCCATTAACTTTATATGTAATCCTATAATAATTATCTGCTCCAGCAGGATCATCAAAGGCAACAAAAAGAATGTATTGAGGTCCATCATTTGTACTGTTATTACCGAAACCTACCGCTGTAGATTCTTCTGTTCGTAATTCTATAATGGGTACTTTATCGGGCATAAAAGAACTAGCGTAGTACGTAGTTCCATTCCAATCTACTTCTAAGGAAAATGTATTATTTGTTAAAGCAGTAACCTCTAATTGATAATGGCCCTCATTTATATGTGGAATACTTGTCGAAATTCCATCTTCATTAATATATCGAACAATGGCATTAGTAATCGTAGGAACTGGTTCACTATCAAAATAACTTGCCGTTTGTGTTATTCTCACATCCAGTAAGTTTGTTCCTTCAATTACATTTGATTCAATTACCAATTGTGGGCTGGCATCGTTTAAATCAATATCTATAATAGATTCGCATGATGCGAAAAATAGAAATATTGTAGCAAAAACTGTTGTATATAATATGCGTATCATAATTATTAAAATTTAAAGTTATAACTGAAAGATGGCACCCATTTGAATAATGCCAGTTGTACGGCTTGTGTTTGTGAAGGGGCTTCAGGATCTTGCTGGAATGTTATTTGATAAGCATTTTCTCTTCCATAGGCATTATAAATGGAAAAATTCCAGCTCGATTCAAATTTTTCTGTTTTCTTAACCTGCCAGGTTAATCCTAAATCTAACCTATGGTAATTAGGCATTCTATATCCATTTCGTTCGGTATAATAGGGAGTAATTATGCCATCCGACTCATATTTTCCTGATGGAAACGTAACCGCATCACCTGTATTAAATACCCAATTAGCTGATAGTTTTAATTTTGGTGTAAGGTCGTACATGGCAACAATAGCTAAATCGTGAACTCTGTCTTGCCTAGCAGGGAAAGGGTTTCCGTTGTCAACATCATCGAATGTTCGAAAGGTACGTGAATAGGTGTAACTAAGCCAACCGGTAAACTTGCCTTTCTTTTTCTTCAATAGAAACTCGGCTCCATAGGCATAACCTGTACCATAAATAAGTTCAGACTCTATGGTGTTGTTTAAAAATATGTCTGCACCAACCTTATAGTCCACAAGGTCTTGCATATTTTTATAATAGCCTTCCAAGGAAAACTCGAACATATTGTCTTTAAAATTTCTAAAATAGCCGAGTGAAATCTGATCTGCTAACTGAGGTTTAATATTGGTACTACTCGCAACCCAAAGGTCTGTTGGGGTTCCGCTTGTACTGTTAGATAGTAAATGTAGGTACTGATAATTTCTATTATAACCTGCTTTGATGGAGCTAACCTCATCAAGTTGATATTTAAAGGAAGCCCTAGGCTCTAACCCATGGTAAAACTGCATACTTTCTCCTTTATCATACTCTACTGAACTTAGAATTTCTCCATTTTCATCAAAAGTATGTGCAGTACCAGGGCCTATTTGATCGAATAATGAATAGCGTAAACCATAATTAAAACTCATTTTTGAATTGATTATTTGCTCATTTTGCAAATAAAGAGCTCCCTCTAGAGCAAAGCTATCATCAGAAGGGGAAGGTGAAAATCCACTACTTTCTCCCGCTTCTATTTGCCCTGTTTGGAATGTATGATGGATAAAATTTCCGCCAAACTTAATTGTATTATTTTGATTGGCAA
>CAZZML010000261.1:0-4967 GCA_964654735.1 uncultured Roseivirgaceae bacterium
TCGCTTCTCCCAAAAAAACGGGGCAAGCTGTCCCTCACGATGTTATTTAGGCTTAACTAACAACATTGATTTTATACTTTTTAAAATACCAATCCACCGTCTTTAAAATCCCCGACTCAAAGTCTTCATCTGCTTTCCATCCCAGCTCTATCTCAATTTTTGTGGCATCAATAGCATAACGCAGGTCATGTCCCGGCCTGTCTTTTACAAAGCTAATCAACTCTTTATAAGAAGTTCCATTGGGGTTAGCATTAACCTCATCTAAAATGGTACAGATTTTATCTACAATGTACAGATTGTCACGTTCGTTTTTGCCACCTATATTATAGGTTTCGCCAGATATCCCTTTTTTATAGGTAAGTCCAATGCCCTTGCAATGGTCTAGCACATAGAGCCAATCTCGTACATTTTTACCATCACCGTAAATTGGTATGGGTTCATTATTTAGGGCTTTACGAATGATTGTAGGGATTAGTTTTTCATCGTGTTGCTTAGGCCCATAATTATTAGAGCAGTTAGTGGTAACCACATTTAACCCATAAGTATGAAAATAAGATCGCACTAAAAAATCGGAAGAAGCTTTGGAAGCACTATACGGGCTGTTGGGTGCGTAAGGGGTTGTTTCAGTAAACAAACCGGTTTCGCCTAATGTTCCATATACTTCATCGGTTGAAATATGATGAAAGCGATTATTTTCATAACCTTTCTTTGCGTTAAAGGGAGCATCCATCCATTTATTTCTGGCTACTTCAATTAAATTGAATGTGCCATTCACATTTGTTTCAATAAAAGCTTTGGGCCCTGTAATTGAATTATCAACATGAGATTCTGCTGCAAAATGAAAAACTCCATTAAAATCATACGTGTTAAACAACTCTTCTATAAATGAATAGTCTCTAATATCCCCTTTAACAAAAGTATAATTAGGGTGTTTTTCTATTTCTCTTAGGTTGTCAGGGTTGCCTGCATAGGTGAGCAGGTCTAAATTAACAAGCTTTATATGAGGGTTCTTTTCCAAAAAATATGGAATAAAATTGGAGCCAATAAAGCCAGCACCTCCTGTAATAAGCATAGTAGACTTAGGCATATATTTTTGTAAATTTTTTTAATGTTGGTAATAATAAATCTTTATTCGAAGTTTTTATGTCATCAGAAGGAATTTGCCAATCTATGTTTAGATCACTGTCATTATAAATAATGCCAGATTCGCTATTGGGGGCATAGTAATTATCTACTTTATATTGTACAATGGCGGTTGCTGATAAGATGGAGAATCCATGCACAAACCCTTTTGGCACAAATAATTGATGTTTATTTTCGCCACTTAGTATAACGGATATATATTCCCCATAGGTGTCAGAGTCTGGCCTAATATCTACGGCAACATCTAATATTTTACCGCTAACAACTCGTAGCAATTTAGATTGAGCAGATTTCCCTAACTGCAAATGCAGCCCTCTAATAACACCATACGATGATTGAGACTGATTATCTTGCACAAATTGAATTGGATAACCTACGGATTCCTCTATTGTTCTATGATTAAAGCTCTCATAAAAATACCCCCTACTGTCTTCATAAACAGATGGGGTAAGATGGAAACAACCTTTTAATTTAGTCTCTTCTATTTTCATTTATTATAATTGTTTCCAATACCAATCAACATATTTAGCTATTCCTGCCTTAAAATTATCTGTAGGTTGATAACCCAATAAATCTTTTGCGAGCGAGATATCTGCTTGCGAGTGTTTTACGTCTCCGGCTCTTTCGGAGCCAAAACTAAGTTGAATGGCATCTATTTCTTTGTTATACTTTGATAAATTAAACTTTAAGGCATCAAACATTTCTATTAATGAAACTCTCCCTCCAAAAGCAACATTAAATACTTTGTTAATAGAGGCCTCGTTCGTGGATAGAGCTGCCAATTGATTTATTTGAATTACATTATCAATATAGGTAAAATCCCTGCTTGTTTTTCCATCACCATTTATGGTAGGAGATTCTTTGCTTACCAGTTGGTTTATAAACTTAGGAATTACGGCTGCATAGGCTCCATTGGGGTCTTGCCTACGCCCAAACACATTAAAATATCGTAACCCAATGGTTTCTAATCCATACGTTTTATAAAAAACATCGGCATATAATTCATTTACATATTTGGTTACTGCATAAGGCGAAAGGGGCTTGCCAATTTTATCTTCTACTTTTGGTAAACCCGGGTGGTCGCCATAGGTAGATGAGCTTGCTGCATATACAAACCGCTTTACCTTATTATCTCGTGCCGCTACCAGCATATTTAAAAAACCGGTAATGTTAACTTCATTGGTAGTAATTGGGTCATTAATAGACCGGGGAACTGAACCCAGCGCTGCCTGGTGAAGCACATAATCTATTTCACGAGTAGCTTTTAAACAGTCGTCAAAATTACAAATATCTCCTTCTATTAACTTAAAATTTGGATTGTTAGTATGATTTTTAATATTTTCTCTTTTTCCGGTAGAAAAATTATCTAAACAAACAACTTTATTATTTTGGGCTAACAGTGCATCAATTAGGTTGGAGCCGATAAAGCCAGCCCCACCCGTTACCAACACACTAGAATTCTTGATTTTTCTCTCTTGTAAATTCAAAATTATCTTTTCAAAAGATTGATTAGGTATTTACCATAGCCGCTTTTTAAAAGCGGTTGTGCCAGAGCTTCCAATTGCTCTTTAGTAATGTAATTCATTAGGTAGGCTACTTCTTCTATACAGCCTATTTTAAGCCCTTGCCTGTTTTCTATTACCTTCACAAACTCACCTGCTTCTATCAATGATTCAATTGTGCCGGTATCAAGCCAAGCTGTTCCACGATCTAAGATGCCTACTTCTAATTCGCCTTTTTCAAGGTATTCCTTGTTTACATCTGTTATTTCTAGCTCGCCCCTAGGGCTAGGCTTAATGTTCTCAGCAATTTTTATAACTTCATTGGTATAAAAATATAACCCAGGTACGGCAAAATTTGATTTGGGATTATCCGGTTTTTCTTCAATAGAAATAGCCTTTTTGTTTTCATCAAATTCAACTACTCCGTATCGTTCAGGGTCGTTTACATGATAGGCAAAAACCACCCCGCCTTTAGGGTTGGTGTGCGATTGCATTAATTGCGCCATACCCGATCCATAAAAAATATTATCTCCTAAGATTAAAGCCACATCGTCCTTTCCTATAAACTCTTTACCTATAACAAAAGCCTGAGCAAGCCCTTCTGGCTTGGGCTGTACTTTATAGGAGAATTTACATCCAATTCGTTTGCCATTTCCAAGGAGCTTTTCAAAGTTTGGTAAGTCTTCAGGCGTTGAAATTATTAATATTTCTCTAACTCCTGCCAACATAAGAGTTGAAAGGGGGTAGTAAATCATCGGCTTATCATAGATAGGCATTAGCTGTTTACTTACCGCCAATGTTAATGGGTGCAACCTTGTTCCTGAACCTCCAGCTAAAATTATTCCTTTCATACCTAAAGTCTCTCTTCTGTTAATGATTTTTCTAAAGCTCCTTTTACATCAAATACTACCGTATTCTTACTTTTGAGTTGTCCCCAATCAAGATTTGAAAATGATTTGTGCTTTACTGCATAAACAATCGCATCGTAATTTGAAGTGGGCTTTTCAAGAAGTGAAATATTATATTCATTTTTCACTTCCCCCTTATTTGCATTTGGGTCATACACTTCCACCTGAGTACCAAACTCTTTGAGTTCTTTAATTACATCAATTACCCTGGAATTTCTAATATCAGGGCAGTCTTCTTTAAATGTAATACCTAATACCAGCACTTTTGCATTATGTGCGGTACCTGCCACATTTAAAAGTTTCATTACCCTGCTTGCCACATAAGCACCCATGCCATCATTTACACGTCTGCCGGCTAATATTACTTGTGGGTTATAGCCCAGGCTCTCCGCTTTATAGGTTAAATAATAAGGGTCAACACCTATGCAATGGCCTCCTACTAAGCCAGGTTTAAAGGGTAAAAAATTCCATTTGGTAGCGGCAGCTTCCAACACTTCGTGCGTATCTATGCCTATTTTGTGGAATATTTTTGCAAGCTCATTTACAAAAGCGATATTTAAATCGCGCTGCGAGTTTTCGATAACTTTGGCTGCTTCGGCCACTTTTATGGAGCTTGCCAGATGAGTTCCTGCTCTTATTATTTCGGCATAGAGAGCGTCAACTTCTTTTCCAATTTCGGGTGTGCTCCCACTTGTTACTTTTTTAATATCTGCAATTCGATGTTCCTTGTCACCTGGGTTTATTCGTTCTGGAGAATAGCCACAATAAAAGTCTTTATTGAAAACCAATCCGCTTTCTTTTTCTAGAATAGGCACACAAACTTCTTCCGTTGCACCGGGGTAAACTGTAGATTCATATATTACAATGTCTCCTTTTTTTAGAATGCTGCCAATTAAACGGCTCGCTTTTTCTAAAGGAGTTAAATCAGGCTTTTTATACTCATCAATGGGTGTAGGCACGGTAATGATGAAAATTTGAGCATTGCTAATTTTCTCCTTTTCGGTCGTAAATTGAAGATGTTTTGTTTCTGCTAGTTCTTTTTTATTTAGCTCTAGTGTTCGGTCAAAACCATTTGAAAGTTCACCTATTCGTTCCTCATTGATATCAAAACCGATGACTGTTCTTTTTTTACCAAATTCAGCCGCTAGAGGTAAGCCTACATACCCCAACCCAATTACTGCAATGGTTTTTTGGTCTTCTATCATTATCTAAAAATTGTTATGCAAAATTAGTAACAATGAAGTTAGTAACCCATAAGAGCTCGTTAGTTCTTTTTTATCTAATTTTGCAGCCTAATAATTTAGTTATGAGCCAGCAAAATACAAATACCGACAATTATAGAGATGATGAAATTGATTTACGAAAGTTATTTCAAGCCATTGGCAACGGGTTTACCAATATTGGTAAAGCTTTT
>CAZZML010000262.1:0-4964 GCA_964654735.1 uncultured Roseivirgaceae bacterium
ACTAGGGTTTTGTTATTAAATTTGCAAAGGCTCGAAGGGGATTTTTATTTGATTCAGCCTCTTCGTTGTGCTTTCTTGACAGGCAACCAGCCTGCCTGCGAAACCACGCCTTGATGCTAAATCAGATACTAAAGCCCGAGGACGCAAGCAATTAATAGAGGAGTCCTTAAAAAAAACCCCCAACATGATTGATTCGATATAAAAATTCAAAATGTGTATTTATATTGGCATATACTTCGTTGCAAAAACAGTGATGTTTTTGATGCCTTGTATTCACACCAATCTAAACGCATGAAAATTCAGATTAAACTCTTTGAACACTACCTTTCAATACTTATTCTGTACCGCTTAAATATTTCATAAACAATTTGTTATTGGCTTCCTGAAAAATTTAGTATTTTTAATAACCATTTAAGGTGCGTTCTTTTAACCAACCTTGTGCCTTACTAACTAAAACACTAATATTAAATCAGCATTATGGCAACATATAAACTTACAATTAACGAAAAAAAACACTCCATTGATGCAGATAACGACACTCCCTTATTATGGGTGCTTAGAGATCAAATAGAACTGGTAGGAACCAAATATGGTTGTGGAATTGGCCAGTGTGGCGCATGCACGGTTCATATAGAGGGCAAAGCCACAAAAAGCTGTATAACCCCTATCTCAACATTGGAGGGTAAATCAGTTACAACTATTGAAGGGTTATCTGAAAATGGAACCCACCCTGTACAAGAAGCCTGGAAAGAAATTGATGTGCCACAATGCGGCTATTGCCAATCGGGTCAAATTATGACAGCTTCGGCATTTTTAGAAGAAAAACCTAACCCAAGCCTATCTGAAATCAGGGAGGCTATGAGCGTTAATATCTGCCGCTGTGGTTCTTATAATAGTATAGAAAAGGCCGTTGAAGTAGCGTCAAAACCTAAGTAAAACCTTAAAAAAACAAACATGAATTCTTCAAATAAATTAGCTTTTAGTAGAAGGTCTTTTCTTAAAACTTCGGCTTTAGCAAGTGGTGGAATGCTTATTGGGTTTAACTTATTTACTGCATGCAAGCCTGAATCCAAGCCCCCTCTTGATATTTCTCAAATAGATTTTAACAATTTTAACGCCTTTATTAAAATTTCCAATGATGGCAAGATTACCATATTTGCTCCCAACCCGGAAATTGGTCAGGGGGTTAAAACATCTATGCCAATGCTTATTGCAGAGGAACTGGATGTAGCCTGGAAAGATGTGTATGTAGTTCAGGGAGTGTTAGATACCGAACACTATAAGCGGCAGGTTGCAGGAGGAAGCAATTCGTTGAGGCAGGGCTGGAAACCGCTTAGGCAAACAGGCGCAACCGCACGTCAAATGCTGGTGCTTGCTGCTGCCGCACGATGGGGCGTTGATGCAAGTGAGTGCACCACTAAAGAAGGGGTAATTACCAATGCCAAAGGCGAAAAGCTAGGCTATGGAGAAGTAGTTCTGGAAGCCGCAGCTTTGGATGTTCCTGAAAACGTTACGCTAAAAGACCCCAAAGACTTTACAATAATTGGTGCCAATATTGGCAATGTAGATATTGATGACATTATAACAGGCAAACCTTTGTTTGGTCTTGATTATAAAAAACAAGGAATGTTATACGCTTCTGTTTTAAGGCACCCGGCATTTGGACAGGAGCTAGTTGACTTTGATGACTCTGCAACCAAAGCAGTAAAAGGTGTTAGTCAGGTTATCCGGTTTGGGAATAAAATTGCGGTACTTGCAACTAATACCTGGGCAGCAATGAAAGGTAAAAATGCCTTAAAAGCAAACTGGAAAGAAGCTACCAAAGGTGAGAGTACCCACGAACACGACCAACTGTTAACAGGTCTTTTAGATGGCTCAAATGTTGAAACTTTAAGAGCAGATGGAAATGTTAAAAAAGCGTTTGCCGAGGCTGATAAGGTATTAGAACGCACTTATGAATCACCTTTTTTGCCTCATAATTGCCTGGAACCTATGAATTTCTATGCCAACGTAACCGACACCAAAATAGAATTGGCAGGGCCTATTCAAACACCCGCCTCAACAGCAAGCAGGGTTGCCAAATTACTCGATAGAGATGAAAGTGAAATTTCATTGGAAATGACAAGAATGGGAGGTGGCTTTGGCAGAAGGTTAAACGGCAACTTTGCGTTAGAGGCGGCAGAAATTTCTAATTTGGCCAAACTTCCGGTTAAGGTTGTTTTCTCGCGAGAAGATGACATGACAAATGGAATTTACCGGCCTTCCATTAAATACAGAATTGCCGCATCTATTAAAGATGGAAAAGTTACCGGCTACCACCTGAAAGAAGCAAGTGTAAATACCAGTATGTATGGGCTTATCCCTAACTTTTTCCCGGCAGGAGCCATTAAAAACTACCAGGTAGATGTAGCCAACTATAAAAGCAATATAACAACAGGTGCCTGGCGGGCTCCTTATACTAATTTTCTTGCATTTGCAGAGCAAAGTTTTTTTGATGAGCTAGCAGATGTTTTGGAAACAGACAGGGTTCAGTTACGCCTAAACCTGCTTAAGCAAGTAAAAGGTACAACGGACAAGCGTATCCGGTATTCTCCCGAAAGGATGGAAGAGGTTATTAATTTGGTGGTAGATAAGTCTAACTGGGGTAAAACCGAAGAGGGCGTTTACCAAGGCTTTTCGGCCTATTACTGCCATAACACCCATGTTGCCGAAGTTGCTGATATTGTTATAAAAAATGGGATGCCAGTGGTAAAAAAAGTTACTTGTGCCATCGATTGTGGCATTGTAGTTAACCCTTTGGGAGCAAAAAATCAGGTAAAAGGAGGTGTAATTGATGGTATTGGCCATGCCATGTATGGCGATTTTTCATTTAAAGAAGGAGTACCACAAGCCAATAATTTTATGGATTTTCACTTAATTAAAATGAATGAAACACCGGAAGTAGAGGTGCATTTTATTGAAAGTGACATAGCTCCTACCGGGCTTGGAGAACCTTCTCTGCCTCCGGCAGGTGCAGCAGTTGCAAATGCCATTTATGCTGCTACAGGTAAAAGAATAACAAAACAGCCTTTTGTTAAAAATATGAATCCTGAGCAGTTGATTACTGGTTAACGTCATTGCGAACGAAGTGAAGCAATCTTTCGTATTTAACAGATTGCTTCACTTCGTTCGCAATGACGATGTAAAATGACACACGAACTACGTAACATATTTGAAAGTTATGCCCTTGCTCAACAGCAAGGAAAAAAAACTGTGCTTGCCACCGTAGTTGATTTAGATGGTTCCTCTTACCGTAAGCCCGGTGTGCGCATGCTTATTTGGGAAAACGGTTTTATGCTTGGCGCAGTAAGTGGAGGGTGTGTTGAAAAAGAAGTACTAAAGCAATCGCATTCGGTATTTGAAACGGGTGTTGCTAAAATTATGACCTATGATGGCCGCTATCGGTTGGGTTGTGAGGGTATAATCTATATTTTAATAGAAAAATTTGAGCCAAATGCTGAGGCTGTTAACCGGTTTTGGCAAATATTAACCCAAAGGAGCCCTTTTAAAATTAAGTCTTATTATAAAAAAGACGTGGGGTTTTCAAAAAACTATGGGTCTGTATTAAATTACGCAAATACCTTTTTTTTCTCTTTTTCTGGTACTAATTACGATATTTCGAGTTCAACCAACGTGTTTATGCAAACGCTGAACCCTTGTAACCGGCTTATTATATTGGGTGCAGAACATGATGCAGTAGAATTGACCAAACTGGCTGAATTTTCGGGTTGGGAGGTGAGTGTAATTTGCTCCATTTCTAACCCAAAAACCATGAAAGATTTTTTGGGAGCAAAAGAGGTGCTTGCTATGCAGGCAGAGTCCTTAAAAGGGTTAGAAATGGATGACCAAACTGCTGTGGTGCTTATGTCGCATAATTATGCAACCGACCTTAAACACCTATTAGCAATAAAAGAAAAAAAGCCGGTGTATATTGGCATTTTGGGTGCTAAAAAAAGAAGAGAAAAACTGTTGGATGAGTTTTTTAACTTTCACCCTGAAGTAGAAGAATCGTTTCTTGGAAAAATACATGGCCCGGCCGGGTTAGATGTTGGAGCTATAACTCCACAAGAAATAGCCATTTCTATTATGGCTGAAATTATGGCAGTTATGCGAAAAAAGCAACCTGCTTTATCAGATAATAAAATAGAACCCACCCATTCGTAACCTGTGGCCTCATCAGATTCCCCACCCAAAATTGCTATCCTCATTCTAGCTGCAGGCGAATCCAAAAGAATGGGAACACCAAAGCAATTATTGAAGTGGGGTAAGTCCACATTACTAAACCATAGCATTAAACAAGCTACCAATGCTAAAACAGCCAATGTTTTTGTTGCACTTGGAGCCAACTATTCAGCCATTGAAAAGTCGATAACCAACCAACAAGCAATAATTTTAAAATACGATGATTGGAGTTTAGGAATGGGAAGTACATTAGCTTTTGGAGTTACTGAACTTAAGAATCAGGATTTTGATAGCATCCTCCTAATGCTAGCGGATCAGCCCCAAGTGGATACAATTTTTCTAAACAAACTAATTAGTGAATTTGAGAAAGGTGTGAGTCCCATCATAGCCACTTCCTATAAAAATGGAGCTGGTGTTCCAGCTATTTTTGATAAATCTTATTTTAAGGATCTTTTAAAGTTGAATGGTAAAAGAGGAGCCATGCCATTGATTAAAAAAAATATCTCAAACGTAAAAGCAATTAAACCCGAACAAGTTATTAATGATATTGACACAATAGAAGCTTATGAAAAACTTCATAAGCTTCTATTTAATGCACTTTCAAGTTTGTGACTTTTTGTATCTTTCCATTATTCTTGCACACCAATTTCTGTCGATAAAACATAAAACTTGGCAAACAGAGCTTGAGCTGCTTAGCCTGATTAATTCATGAATATTTGTTATGAGCATTTTAAGTGTCTGCC
>CAZZML010000263.1:0-4958 GCA_964654735.1 uncultured Roseivirgaceae bacterium
AATACAACTGGTTGGGGAACCGTATTTGCAGATTTGAATAATGATGGTTATGAAGATCTCTTGGTTAGTAATGGCTATGTGCCAACAGCTCCTTTTATTGGTACAGCAAGTCTAGACCCCAATAAACTATTTATTAACCAAAAAGACGGAACATTTCAAGATGCTACTGAAGAAGGCAACCTTGGGGATACAAATATTTCAAGAGGGGTAGCAACCAGTGATTTGGATAATGATGGTGATTTGGATATTCTATTCACTTATTTGAGCACCGATATTGGAGGTAAAGCAGCCCACGAAAATGTGCTGTTGTATGAGAATAAATCCATCAATGAAAATAACTGGATTAAGCTCAAGTTGGAAGGTACTTCGAATAACAGAGATGGTTTTAATACCAAAGCAAAAATATATATGGAAAATGAGGTTCAAATAAGAGAGTTGTATTCTAGCTCAAGTCATGGATCTCAAAATTCTTCTATGCTTCATTTTGGCATAGGTACATTTGATAAGATCGATTCATTGAGTCTCATTTGGCCAGGTGGTAAAACAGACACCTATAGAAACTTGCAATCAAATCAGAACTATTATGTGAAAGAAGGTGATGACCAAGTGAATTTAATGGGTTGTATGGAATCAGACGCAGATAATTATAACCCAAATGCGACTATAAATTTTGGATGCAAAACAAGTTTTGTAACAGGATTTAGAAATGACATTAACAGTTCATATAGAGTATTCCCAAACCCAGTCAACAAGGTGCTAAGCATAGAAGGAATTATTGCATCTGCTCTATCAGTCAAAATTTTTGATATAAATGGGCGATTGATGGATTCTAAAATTGCTCAATCGTTGAATGAAAATTTGAGTTTAGATGTGTCGGAATTATCAAATGGTGTGTACTATATGAAAGTTTCAACTGCGAACAAGTTTGAAAGAATAAAGTTTATTAAAAACTAGAATTCACGATCAAAAAAATTAATCAGAAAAAACCTAGAAAATGAAAAACTGGTATAAAGTAATTGGGATTATTATGATGTTGGTGCTGCCTGCCTATCTAATAATGCAAAACAATTTTAAAAAGATAGACAATAGTACACCCGAAGAAGGTGAATTTAATTTTCTAGATAATCCTGATAAGATAGCACAGTACCATTATTTAATAAGGAATAGAGATATAGCTCTTCCTGGAAGAACGTATCAAGCTAATTATAAGCTCAGTGAGCTAGGTAAAATCAAGGAATTAAGCAGCCATAATGCAAGTAGAACAAATGCCTTGAGTTGGGTTGAAAGAGGCCCAGGAAATGTGCCAGGAAGAACCCGAGGATTGTTGGTGTTAGATGGAGACGCTGATAAAAATACTTGGTTAGCAGGCTCAGCTTCTGGGGGCATATGGAAAACAACCGATGCGGGAGCTACCTGGGAAAATAATACACCCGATTTACCTAACTTAAGTACAACGGTATTGGCTAAATCTAATTCATCCGATGCAATAATGTATGCTGGTACAGGAGAGTTTTTTAATAACGTAGGAGGAGTTGATGGAGATGGAATTTTTAAATCAATAGATGCCGGAGAAAGCTGGACTCAACTGACGTCAACAGCTAGCAATTCTGATTTTAGAAATACATTTAAAATTATTGTTCATCCTTCAAATCCCGATATTCTATTAGCTGCAGTAAGTGAAACCAGTGCAAAGATTTTTCAAGCTGATTTAAAATGTACCATCTATAAATCAATAGATGGAGGAGTTAGCTGGGTAGAGAAATACACAACCAATAGAAGGATTATGGATTTTGTGTTTCACCCATCAGATTTTAATATTCAGTACGCTTCTGTGTTTGCAACAGGAGTTATTAAAAGCACGGATGCAGGAGAGAATTGGCTTACTGCTGGAACTGAAATAATATCAACAGGAAGAATAGTGTTAGCAATTGCCCCAAGCGATGCTACTAGGATATATGCATCAGTTCAAGGCAGTATTTCAGGAGTAATTGGACCCGCTAATCCTACAGGTGCCAATGGGTCTGATTTATATGTATCGGTTAATTCGGGCAATAATTGGGAATTACTTTTAGAACAAAATAATGGGATCAATCATAATTTTTTAGATGGGCAAGGAGAATATGATAACACGATAGTAGTAAACCCTTATAATGAAAATGAAATTTATGTAGGAGGAGTGGACTTGTTTCAAATGATAGTTTCAAATCTCGGTTCACCTATTCCGGCAGTTGGTTCAGTTGATACAACTAATGTTGGGTTTATAAGTTTTATTGGATTTGGAGCTTCTTTTTTTGGTGGTATTTTAGAAACAGGGAATAATAACCAAGCAACCAATTTAGTTAATTCGGATTTTGTTGATGTGGAGTTTAGATTTGGTACTGGCAAATCACAAATGGCACATCGATATTCAATTCAACCGGGGTCAGGTGCAAGTGGAGATGACGGAGCAGGTGTGCAACCCAATGGTTATTTATACGAAGACTATGTAGAAGTACCCTTTGAAGTGTGGGATGTTACCAATAATAAACAATTAATGGCCTCTTTTAGAGACCAAGAAGACGATGGGGTTTGGGATTTGGTAGAAAGGGATGCAAACGATGCTACAGTTGGAAGAGAGTACTTTTTTGTGAATGGAGTTGAATACGACCCAATTAATCCAGACCCTAATATGACTTCAAATGGTGGTCATTCTTATAAACAATTATATTTTATGTGGCCTTCATTGGCAACTGGTTTTACGTTTGATGCTGCTAATATGCCAGTGGCAAGTATTGTAATTCATAGATCAGAGTTGCAAACCAGAAATAGGGTAACGCTTCCTTTTTCAGATTCAAGAGGACAGTATGCGGGAGTTAATGCAAGTAACCAAACTTTTGGAGAAACTAACCAAAAGGATCTTCACCCAGATCATCATAATTTGGTAGCCATACCAGTAGATGATGATGCCAAAACGTTTAAATTGCTAAATTCTAATGACGGTGGTGTGTTTATTTCGAATGTAGCCACCGCACCAGGAATTAATGATGGGGACTGGACTTTCTCAGGCAAAGGCTATAATACTAGCCAATTTTATGGTGCTGATAAGAAACCAGGAAAGCTAGAGTTTATTGGAGGGATGCAGGATAATGGCTCATGGAGATCGCCAAATGCTCAGGAAGCAACGAAAACATCTTCATACACTAGACAGGTAACAGGTGATGGGTTTGAAGCAGTATGGCATTATGGAGACGAGAACCAATTGATTGGGTCTTCTCAGGGTAATAATTTTAGGAAAAGTATAGATGGCGGAAGAACATGGGCGAGTGCAGTAGCAGGGTACTCAGAATCAAGTAGCCCATTTGTTTCTAAGTTAGATAACTCAAAAAATAACCCAGATGTTTTATATACAGTTGGGAGCCAAGGAGTTTGGAAATCTACTGATTTCGCAGATAATTGGGAGTTAACTCCCATTAATGACAATTGGGATGACCTTGGTTTTGTGATGGATGTAAAAACTTCTATTTCTAATCACCAAATTTTATGGGTCGGTGGTGCAATGATCGCCACTAGCAAAATTCATTTGTCAACGGATGGAGGACAATCATTTGAGCCCGTTCCCAATTTTCAACCTGAGAATCTATTAGGGAGGATATCAGGGATTGAAACTCATCCTACAGAAGATTCAACAGCCTATGTTTTATTTTCGTTTGCCAATGGACCTAAATTAATAAGAACCGAAGACATGGGTAAAACTTGGGAAGAACTGTCAGGTTTTGGAAGTGGGCTACTTAGTTCAAACGGCTTTCCGAATGTAGCCGTTTATACCTTAGTAGTAATGCCCTATGATCCATCTGTAATACTTGTAGGTACCGAGATTGGTATCATTGAATCTACAGATAATGGAGCAAATTGGCATCTCCTAAATAGTGATTTACCTGCTGTTTCGGTATGGGAGTTAAAAATTGTAGATGATGAATTAATAGCAGCCACACATGGCAGAGGTATTTGGACAGCCAATATTGCGGACATAAATAAAGTACCATTTATAACAAGTTATAACGAAATTCAAGGATTGCCTCCTGTATTGGAAGTAAATATGAGAGATGCTTATGATTCAGTATTAATTTATTCGAACGATAAGTTTATCACCAAAGTAATTTCTCCAGCGGTTGGTAAAACCGATGTTGAAGTCCCAATAGAGTTAGATGGTATGTATAAATTATATGCTGTTTCCTATATCAATAATGTTGGTTATAAATCTTCTTCTGTAACACTAAATGTTGTTATAAAGGAGGCTCCAGTGGTGTTGTCTGCTGCGAATTTTGAAAAGGATTTAGGCTCAGAAATATATCCTAACCCTAGTACGAGTGGCCAACTGGTGAATTTTAAATTTAATGATACAGCAATTAAAGGATCGATAGATATTATTATCTATTCATTGTCTGGTAAAATGGTGTCAAGTGAATCTGTCAAAGACAGTAAAAATATTTCTTTTGAAGCGCCTTTAAAGGCAGGTGTTTATCTGGTTAAAATTCTGCAGCAAGGTAAGGAGATTAAAAGCTCGAAGCTAGTAGTTAACTAAGATAAATTTTATACAATCACAAAGAACCTTGATTATCAAGGCTCTTTGTGATTGTATAAATGACGACTCTAAAGCTTCAGTAAAGCCCTTTGCTTTTCTTAATTTTTTAATCTTAGTTTTGGAAAGAATTCTTTCTAAATCGGCTCCAAATATTTCAGTAAGATCACTTTCCTTTAATGGAAACCCATATATATTATTCTTATGTATTACATATAGTACATCCTTTATTTCAACCCGGATTATGCAATAGGATTCGTAATGAGAATACAAACTGCAATAAATCAGCAGTTTATGTTCGAAAAGCACCCCGATAGCTATACGGGATCGCTATGGTTAAGAGATAAAGGTCACGTCCTGAAATAGGTTGACTAAAAAATAAATAAAAAGTCAACCTAAA
>CAZZML010000264.1:0-4945 GCA_964654735.1 uncultured Roseivirgaceae bacterium
GACTGGCAGACACTTAAAATGCTCATAACAAATATTCATGAATTAATCAGGCTAGTAGAACTTAGCCGTTTATTTTTAAGTTGTGGTAACTCAAGTAAGGAAAATGGGAGTAATGTTAAATAGCCTATTCTGCCTGCCAGACTTTGTGATATATTTTCTTGAAGAAGGAAATTGTTTGACTCAGTTAATATAAAGAGACCAGTCGAATTATTATCATCAATGATTTTGTAGGTACGAAAATATCCCTTAGGAACTCAGGTTATTAATAACCTGTAGTGTTCAAATGGAAATATAAAATGGATGTGGTTGATATATTATTTAAAGAACGCTCTACTAGTTCATCGAAAACTTAAATTGAAAAGCAGGAAACCAGCCTTCAACTGAATAGCCAAAATTTAACGACATATAAATGATTTTTGCAGGAGCAACCCAAATACCAGCTCCGTAACCATGATGCCAAACATTCGATTTTTCGCCTTCTACAGCTACAATTCCGGTATCATAAAACAAGTTTAGCCCAATTTGAGTTGGCAGAATATAGGCTCTTACATTTAAGAGTTTAATAATCAGGTTTGTGTTATTATAAATCATTCGATCGCCACCAAACCTATATTGTCTAAAACCTTTAAGCTGATTATGACCACCTAAATAATTGGCCTGATAAAATTCATAATTACCAAATGCCTGTGCAAACCCCGTTCTATTTGACAGTGTTACTCTGGAAGGCAATTTAAAGCTATAATAAAAAGAAAAATCAGATGAGAAATTCCCAAATGAGCCGGCTCCTTCTGAAACTCCAATATTATAGCCAAATTTCGAAGTCCACTTTATGCCTTTTTCTGTAAGAATTTCTTTATTTCTGGTATCAATTTCTAAAGTGCTGGAAAAGCCTGTCCATGCCTTGCGGTTAAAAACAGTAGCAGAATCCAAATTATTTTCAGAAAAATTAGTGATAAATCTTTCGGCAGTTGGTTCAACTTTAATTAATTGAGATGAAGAACCTAAAGAAAATGTAAACTGCTCACCCAGATTAAACCTAACGTGGGCATTCAGTAGTACTTCTTCAAAACGAACTCTGTAATAGTCAATATTAACACGTTGGTCATAATCCGATTCGTTGCCTAAACCAAAGAAATTGGTTACAAAATTTGGCGATCTAATTTCACTTTTTAAAACAACATCCATTTTTTTAATTACATCTATATATTCTCCTTCATAAATAAAATTATAAGAAGAGGTAGCTATGGCGTTTGTAACTCCAATTTTATGGCTCGCTTTGTACGGATTTTTTCTAAATCCGTGCATTTTAATATTAATGCCTGTCCCTAAGAATATACCATCATCTCTATTAAATTTAACACCTATTAGCGGGCCAAAATAGTTATACTTAAAAGCCTCTCTGTCATACGTATTTACTACGGGTTTATGCGAAAAATTATTTTTTGTTTCTTTGCCTTTGTCAATGCTATTTTTTTCGCTCTTTAAGTCATAAATTAACCATGTTTTTTGTAGCGAATTTACGTTTGAATTGTCGGTAAAACTATCGTTGCCTATGCCACCAATTACTCGTATTTTGGGCCCGTGCGACACGTTTCCGGTAACTTTAAAAACATCGTTGCCCCCTAACCCAAATAAGCATATTTCTTTGGTTTCCGAGGTAATAAAATTTCTATGATAAAGAAGCATACGATGCTCGCCTTTGCTATTTATTTTAAACATTTTAACAGAAGTAGTATCATTACTTTTTCGAATTACTTCAAAATATTCTTTTTTATTACTGCCAACAATATCTACCTTTCTGGCCAATGCTTTATAATAAGTTAAAGCATAATATTCCATTTTATCTCTCCTTAATTTTAAATCTTCTACTATTTTGGGGCCATGGTATTGATAAATATTTTTTGGCCATTGAGCAATGGCATCCTCAATAATTTCATCTGTAAGCTGTAAACGCATTGCCGAGCTGGCTCTAACCCAATCATCTCTTTCAAGTTCAGTTAAAAATGACCGATCGAAGTATTTGGCTGCAAAACTCCATAAGCCAGGCACATTTTTAATTTCGGAGCCAAAGCCCTGAAGCGCAGGAAGTGCCCAGCTAGAGCCAATTAAAAAGGGTATAATACCTTCGTTTAAAAAGAAAGCCTGATCTCTATCTCTGGGAATTGGCTGAAAATATTTTCCTTTGCCTTCATTTTTAAATTGTGCCCACCTCCATTGGTCATCATGCCTGTCCCAATCTCCTAAAAAAGTATCGAAAAGACGTGCTTTCAACACCATCTGCTGGTCAACTCTATTGTCATTGTCTTTATAAAGTTTAGCCAGCATATCGGGTGTATTAATAACTTTTTCAGAGTTGCCAAAATAGGGCGCATCCGATTGGTCTTTGGCCGGTCTTTCTTCAAAAAGAGCAAGCTTGTTTTTAAAATCTTCACGATAGATTCCCAGCCTTGGGTCATCCGGCAAAAAAATTAATTTGGGATTAGTATGGTAAACCCCAACAGCATCAGCCAAAGGTGGAATAACAAAGGCAGCGTAAGGGTTACTCCCGCTAATTCCTTCCTGCATTACTTTTTTTACAAAGCTGCTCTTAAACTGATCCGGGATTAATTTAGAGGCATCTTTTTCCAATAACCGTATTACATACTGTTTACCATTATCGCTTTCTAACCGGAGTGATTTAGTTTGGTTTCCTCCTCCTCTTTTTAAAATTTTTAAACCGCCCTTTTCTTTACCAATGTCAAAAATGGGTGCTTCAACTTTTTCAAACCATTCCGACCTGTAACCTTTTCCAAAAAAGAAGTTCCTCATGTTACTGCCTTCAAATAAGTCGGTTACATTCGCTAACTGTTTTCCTTTAGGAATAATAACAGGAATATTGCTTTCGGGAATGTATTCTTTATAAAAAGGAGTATTGGAAATTTGCATTTCAAATACTATTGAGTCAGCAGTATCCGGTGATTCAAAAGTTAACCAAACCTCACCATTTTTATAATAATCGAGATAGCCATAACCGTGGTAGTTACCTGCAAATAAGGACGGCTTCTTTTGCTTTACGGTTGTATTTTGCTTAGACCCGGCTCCGCTTACAACATAGTTTACACCATTTTTTGATAACAACTGCAAAGCGTGTTCGTGACCCGAAACATGAACCAGGTTTTTGTGTGTAACAAGCAGTTCATTAATTGTTTCCACCATTGCTTTATGCTGTAAATTAGCCTGATCTTGTAAACTGCCTAATACTTGCCTATATAATGGGAAAATTGACCCTACAACTGGTAATGGTATCCATAAATTAGGATTTAGTTTGGTGAGAGGAAATAAGTGATCCTTGCCAGTTACAACCCCACCGTGCATGCCCTTGGTATAAATTGGGTGATGGCTTGCTACAATAACTTTTTTGTGAATATTTCTTTTTAAAATATCGTTGAGATCGGCAAAAGCTTCTTCTTTGGACTTGGCTCCACAGGAGGAATACCTGCCCGGCTTATCTCCTTTTTGCAAAAAATACTGGGTGTCTAGTATAACAAGTGTTATATTTTCATCAATGGCTATTTCTACCGGCCCTGGGCATCCATTCGAGGGAAAAAATACATCAGCAGAATCGAGCAAATTTTCAATATAGCTTTCTTGTTCTTTTACTTTAATCCAACCTTCTTTTTTCCCATTATCCCAGTCATGGTTTCCCGGTATAAAAAAAATATCTCCTTTAAAATCTTTTACAGCATTAATTTGCGAATTAATAATTTGTTCCGCTTTAAACCGATTTTTATCCCCTGTCAAAGGCATTCCACTTGTATAAATATTATCTCCCAAAAAGATAATTCCGGTATTTTCTCCTTCGGTTGCTAATTTTAATTTTAGCATATCAAGGCTTGCGCTATTGCCAGAGCTACCAGCATCGCCAATTAAGTATAATCTGTATTTAAACGGTTTTAAAGGCCGTTTTTGCGCAAAATTATCTTTTGAAAAAAGCATTAAAGCCACCAGTAAAAAAAAAGTAAACATCTTCATATTATCTTTTTCTGGCTAAATGATAAACATTGGCTCTATCTTTCTTCCCTTCGTTGCTAATGTATAAATCGCCCTTTGGTGAAAAGCATATTCCTTCCGGCTGAGCATAAATTTTCTCAGGGAGGCTTACCACATTTATTATTTTCAGGTTTTTGTTGAGCACAATAAGCAACTTACCAACAGAAGCCAGAATATAGATATTATAAGTTAGAGGGTCAATAGCTAACGCAGACGGTTTAAATTTTTCGACCGTAAAAAAACTTTTGAGGTTAGATTTCTTTATGGTAACCAAAGGTTCTGTGGAAAATGTATGATTTTCAACGTTTAAAGTAAAAATGGATTTTCCTTTAAAATTATAATCAGAAACGCTTCCATTATCTTTAGAAATAATTAGCAATCTTTTATTTAAAGGGTCATACCCAAGCCCCTCAACATTGTTTTTCCAGGTTAACGGAGTGTTTATTTTTTTAACTTTATTTGGTGAGTTCTTATCAAAATAAAATAAGTTTCCGCTGCTTGTTAATGTATAAATACAATTGCCAACAGTTTCAACACCTTCAAAATCGCCAGGGAGTGAAAACTTGATTTTTTCTTCAATTTTACCGGTTTTGGCATTTAATATATAAAAAATGCCGGCTTCGTCCTGTACTGCACCTAACTGGTTATTATTATACCAAGTTAGCCCCGAAATTTCTTTTAATTCTTTAGAAAGCTCTATTTTTAGTTCCGGTTTAGCAATATTAAAAGGTATAACATAATTTGCCTCATTACTTAAAGTAAGCAATATTGAAAAGATGAGTATATAGGTAATATGTAGCATAAGTGCTTAAAAAAATAACATAAACTATTAACCTGAGTTTGACCTAAGGTTATTAATAATAATGGCTAAGTTCTAATTAAAACAGCTAAAAATATAAATATAGCCTGTTTTAAA
>CAZZML010000265.1:0-4882 GCA_964654735.1 uncultured Roseivirgaceae bacterium
CGGGGTTCCTCCCTCGCAATGACGGTCATTATTATGTTTTGCGTAACACCAGTAATTAAAACCTAGATTGAGAGATGCTCTTTAGTTTTTAATAACGAGTTTGCTTATAATTTCTTGTTGTTTCTCTATTTGCAGAACATAATAACCTTGTGAAATACCAGATAAATTCAACGTACCTCTTCCCTTTCTTTTTAAAACAACATTTCCAAACTTATCTTTCAGCCAAATGGCTTTTATATGGTTCCCATTTATGGTTAGCTTTCCTGTAGTAGGGTTGGGATACACATCAACTTTGGTTTTTAGTAGATTTTGAATCATTTTATAATCCGAGTAAGTTGTAGTACCATCAAAATCAGTTTGCTTAATCCGGTAGTACGAAATACCCTCATAAGGATTTATATCAATGGTGGAATAATGTATTTTATAAATACTATTCCCTGCTCCTTTAGTTTGTTCTATCCACTCCCATCTATTGCCATCTAAGCTACGCTCTATGGAAAAAAAATTGTTATTGGTTTCAGAAGCAGTAGTCCAGTTTAGTGTAACGATTCTGCCCTCTAAAGTTGCTGTAAATGCTTCCAGTTCTATTCCTAAAACGATCGTTAAGGGAGCTGCCCACACCACGGCATTTCTAATTACCTGCCCGTATAAATGATTGACATTCGTATTTTCTTTTCGCTCACCAATCTGAAAATAAGCCAAACGGCCTGTTGTAGCATCTGCCGATGGATTATACATTTTTACAAAGCCTGTAGTATGTGTTTGCACACTCGGAGTAAGGTTATTTGAAAACAGAGGTGTAATCTCATTCACTTCCCTGCCAAAAGGTTGTCCGGGTAAAAATGTCATGTTGGTATAGATTTCATCAAAAACATCGAAAACCGGGTAAAATGAAAAGGATAAATTAGAAGCGGGCAAGGGTGAGTTAGCCGACCAACTTGCAGGAACATTTTGTGGATTATCAATAAAATTTAGTCCATACGTAGAAACAAAATGGCCATAGTTAGTAGAAAATACATTATAGTTAGTTCGGTTAGCACCCCAACCCGCCTGCGAAGATTCGGCTCCAAACATTTGGGCAATAACATCTTTATTGCGAGGGCCGTCAATATCGTTATACAAACCGTGGTGCATAGCCACTACCCCACTGCCATTATCGGCAAAGCCAGTAATGGCATTTTCCAACTGTAAGGTAACACCCGTTGACCAGTGCTTATAAAATAAAACCACATTAAACTGCGATAAATACGTACTAATGGAGCCTTCATTAGTAGCATCAAATGGTAAGCCAGATGCAGTTAAGTTAACCTCCGAAACTAAAAAAATGTAATTGTCATTGGGTGAATCAGCCTCCAGCAATGTAACTACATCTATGTAATCTGCTGGTAGGTTTTCAGGTGTGTTTCCATAGTTGCAAGGCACATCATTTGCCCTGTTACCTGCACTACAATTAGTTACATCAACTGCCCCGCCATGCAAAATTAAAACGGAAACAGGTAAGCTTAAATTTGCCTCGGATGGGTACGTTTCTAAAATATTTAGCAGCGTACGTGCTGCAAACGCCACAGTTTGAGGGTACCAGTCTCGGGTAGTAATAATTTTATATTCGCCATTTTGGTTGTCATTAAATGAGCTATGCGGGCTTGAAACCACCACCCTGTCAGCAGGTTGATAAGTTACGTTTAACCCTGCCAGCATTGGAGCGGTAGCCGCTTCGGGAAACCCTGCTGAAGGCTGGTCTTTTAATAAGCTAAAACCCATAGCTTCCTCACCGGAGCCGGAGGTATCGGGAATTCGCCAAAATGCAGATAAACTGGCAGCATGGCATTGGGTCATTACCGGCTTACCATTGGCTAGGGCATCTAAGGCAAGTTCGTTGAGTTTTTCGGAGGCTGCCTGCAAAGTTATTGCAGAAACCGATCCTTGGGCACTATAGGTGCCATCCACTCGGTAATCCAGTGCACCCAAACCACCAACTACCACGAGCGCATCAAACCCACTCATATCGGTTACATTTTGTATAAGCCCATCAACATTAATAAAATCTGGGGTTGCGTTATAGCTGGCACCATCCCACACAACACCAAAAGAGCTTTGAAACTGAGTTGTAAATTCTGTATAAGAACTACCCCCTAAGGAATTAGCAACGCCATTAATAGCAGCCGGACTTCCTCCTTGTGGCACCATATAAATGGAGGTAGGGTCTGTGCTGGAACTGCGTACATCAACGGTATAGCCAGCAGCTTCCAAACCTGCCTTCATTACTATGTACTCTGAATAATAGGTTTGCTCGTGCGAAACAAACATGAGTACAGTATTGGTTTGCGAGAAACTGAATAAGAAAGAAAACAAGCTTAGAATAAGAAAAATTAGTTTTAATGCAATAGTCATTTTTATAGAGGGAAGTTTCTCCAAAACAATCCCATAGGATTCAAAAAAATTAATCTAAGGAGCCTACAAAGGGACTACCTAATTAAAAAAGGATAAATAAACGAAAAAACTCAAACGTTAAAATAGACTATTTATCCTTAAAAATATTATTTACTCTCAATACGATAGACTATAAAAACCCTCTTATAAAAATTAGTCATGTAGTCCCTTTGTAGGTTGTCAAAATCATTGATTAAGTAAATATTTAATCAAATTTGAATTTATGTCAAATAAAATAGAACCTATGAGGTGGTGGTCTTTTCTCCTGCTTATACTGTTTGCTCAAAACAGTTATGCGCAATCTACTGTTCCTGTATTGGTGGCTGTTAACCAGCCCGAAATTTGTGTGGTTTTAGGAATCCCGATAGCTATCGGTACGACTGATGATATAGTAAGTGTTTACCCCAACCCAGTTGAAAGAAACCTTATTTTTTCTTCGGTTGAACCAATACTTGAAGTAACCCTACTAAATACAAAAGGACAAACAGTTTTTTCCAAGCGTGAGTCCGGCAAGCATCTTATTATAGATGTAAGCCCGTACAAAAAAGGACTTTATCAGTGCATTATCAAATACGCATCTGGCACAAAACAAGCAGCTATTATTATACAATAAACAACTCAAGTAATGAAATTATACTATAAAATTATATTAGGCTTATTGATGTTGTTTATAACTTGTAGTGTACAAGCACAGCAAACTATACCAGTAGAATGAGATAAAGTATTAGAAAATAGTAGAAAAAACATTAAGGGCACATTATAAAAATAAATTATGCTATTAAAATTGAAAAAATTACTAACACTGGCTTTAAGCCTTATGGTAAGTATCAGCAATGGTCAAAACTGGGATGAATTGGAAAAGATCACCAGTTCTGACAGGGCTATAAACGATTGGTTTGGCTGGTCGGCAAGTATCTCAGGCAATTATGCTATTCTGGGAGCTTACCGGGAAAATGATGGCTTCCCTGCCACAGCGGATGGTGCGGCATATATCTATGAAAGGGACAACGAGGGCAATTGGAACGAGGTACAGAAATTAATAGCCTCTGACAGGGAAGCCAATGATCGGTTTGGCTGGAATGTGAGTATTGTTGATAATGGAGAAGTAGCTTATGCCATTGTTTCGGCCACTTTTCGTGACGATCTGGCTAACGGAGTGCTTACCATTCAGGGGGGTGCAGCCTATATTTTTGAACGAGATGCAGGTACAGGCATTTGGGAGGAGAAAATAAAAATCCGCTCTGATGATGTAGAATCGTGGGACTATTTTGGCTATTCGGTGGCCATTACTGCCATGGGAGAAAAGGGATATGCCATTATTGGCGCGTACCTTGAGGATGATGGGGTCTTTCTCGAAGAAGACAAAGGCGCAGCATACTTTTTCGAAAGAGATGAAGCCGGCAACTGGGAGCAAGTACAAAAGATTACCGCAGATGTGAGAAAAGCCGGTGACAATTTTGGACAATCCGTAGCTATTAACGCTACTATTGACGGCATGGACACCATCGTATATGCTGTGGTAGGGGCTCCGTTGGAAGATGATGGCCTTAATGATACCAATGATCAGGGATCAACCGCAACGGGCTCGGCTTATATTTTCAGTCGCAATGGTGCAGGTACGTGGAATCAAACCCAGAAAATTATTGCCAGCGATTGGGATGCCAATGACAGTGACTGGTTTGGATATTCCATAAACATGTCCGAAGAGGTTATAGTGGTTGGAGCTTGGAACGATGACCATGACGCTAATGGCGATAACCCGGTGGTAGGAGCGGGTTCAGCCTATATTTTTGAAAAAGATAATGCTGGAATGTGGATTTGGACTCAAAAAATAACCGCTCCCGAACGAGCCATAACCGATGCCTTTGGAAGTGCCGTAGGTGTATCCAGCAATACCATAGTGATAGGTGCTTATAGAGAAGCGGAAGATGCCAATGAAGAGAATTTCGTAGGCACAGCCGGCTCAGCTTATATTTTTGAAAAAGGTGGTTCGGGTGAGTGGAGCCTTTCTCAAAAAGTTGTAGCTCCTGAAAGGGAAGGTACCGATTATTTTGGTTGGGCCGCAAGTGTTTCAGGCGATAATGTGCTAGTTGCAGCTTATCGTGAGGATCAGGACAGCTTAGGAGCAAATACATTGGCAGATGCAGGCTCGGCTTATATTTTTGAAAAAAGTACAGTTTGTAATACTCCTGATATACCAAACCTCACCGCTACCGGTTCAACCATCTGTAGCGGATCAGGCGTCACCCTTTCTGTTGGCGCAGGGGATGAATTGAATGATGCCGTGGACTGGCAGTGGTATTCCGATAGTTGTGGCGGAACACCTCTGAGCACAGGCACATCTATTGACGTTACACCGCTGGCAACCACCATGTATTTTGTAAGAGGGGAAGGCAATTGTGTAACTCCGGGCAGTTGCAGTAGCATTACCATTACCGTATCCGAACCGCTT
>CAZZML010000266.1:0-4842 GCA_964654735.1 uncultured Roseivirgaceae bacterium
ATAAATTAATTTACCTTGCGGTAAATTAATGGATGCCCATGCTGGGCACACACAACACCTATGCTTGCATTGGGCTTCAGCGGTAAAATTCTAGTTTCATCACACTAATTGGTTCCGTCAAATTTTTAATTTGTGGTGTATATTGATTTGATGCTCAAATCAAAAATGTGCCTACTTGGGTTATCAAAACTTTTGTATTTTTAAATGCCCAACGCAACATAGCCACGGGCGTTGGCTGTCATTTCAAAACCGATATGAAAAACAGGATCGATCAAATGAATACTTGCATCTATTCGAAACTCTTTGTAAAGACAAGTATTGTAAATTAACTTTGTGTGGTAAAAAATCAATATAATCTAAAAAGTTATGAAAGGAGTAGCGGGAAAAAGTCTAGCCTCATTTTTATTATTCTTATCATTTTTTTCATTACAAGCTCAAAATGAATCTAATAATTGGGCATTAGGAAATTACCAATTGGATTTCAACAGTGGACAACCTGATGTTAAATCCGATTATGCTGCCTATTTAAATAGAGGAATTGGCGTAATTAGTGACAAAAACGGTTTATTGCTTTTCTATTCCGATGGGTTTTCGATTTGGAATAAAAACCATGAATTGATGCCAAATGGCACTGAATTAATTCCAGCCCATGGAAGTACTAGTACACAGGAGTCTCTAGTAATTCCAGATCCAGGAAATTCAAATCTTTATTATCTCTTCACTGTAGATCCCTATAATGGACAAGGAACCTCAGGGTTATATTACTCTGTCATTGACTTATCACAAGATAGTGGACTAGGAGACATAACGACTAAAGGAATTAAGATCTTGGACAACACGACAAACAAAATCAGTGCAGTCTTTCATGAAAATAGTCAGGATGTATGGCTACTTACCCATAAGCAGAATACGAATAATTACTACTCATATTTAATCACTTCTGAAGGAATTTCGGATGTGCCAATATTAAATCAATTAGGAAACATTCATAGTTTTTGGGATGGGCAATTAAAGTTTTCACCAGATGGGAGTAAAGTAGCAGTAACATATACACGTCAGATTAAAGGGTTAAGTCTGTTCGACTTTGATTCAAATACAGGAATCCTTTCAAATGCGAGAGATTTCTACTTTGATGATATTTCTCCTCAAAGTCTTGCGTTTTCTAGTGATGGAACCAAAATTTATACGGGTACTAGTTATATTTATCAATTTGATTTATCTATTCCAACATTTGATGCAATACTAAATTCGAAAATCAGAATAGATACGAGAATTAACTATAACAGTTTTAGACAACTTCAACTTGGCCCTAACGGCAAAATCTATGCTACCAAAGGGGGTGGAGGTGGAGGGACTGCTCATTTGGGAGTTATTCTAAATCCAAATTCAGAAGGCAAAGAAGTTGTAATTGAAGAAAATGGCTTATTTCTAGAAGGGGGTAGTTCTTTTGTCAATTATACACCAAACTTCATTCAAAACTATTTTTTTAAAACTAGCTTCTCTTATGAGAATACCTGCCAAGCTAAACCTACTAAGTTTACGGTAACAAATACACATCTGTTAGAATCAGTTGAATGGTCATTTGGAGAAGGAAGTACTTCAACAGTTGTAAACCCTGAATTCACTTATGAAGAAGCGGGTACCTATACAGTTATACTGGCTGCAAATTACAGTGACCATACTAATCTAATTACTAAAGAAGTGGTTATTAACCCATTCCCAAATTTAGAAGTTGGTGAAGATGTGACCAAATGCTATGGTTCAAAGCTTTCTGTTGATGATGTCTTCTCATTTTACCAATGGCACAACGGGGATACTACTTCCGTAACAACCATTACTGAAAGTGGGTATTATGTGCTTCAAGTAACTAATATGTATGGATGTACATCGAAAGATTCATTGTTTGTGGATGTTATTGAATTGCCCCAAATAAATCTATCGGATACACTTTACATAACTCAAGGTGAATCAATTACTGTAAATCCAGGTAATTTTGACTCCTACTCTTGGAATACCGGTGAAGCCACCCCGAACATTGAGGTTGTCCAGCAAGGGTGGTACTCTGTAGTTGTCACAAATCAATTTGGATGTGAATCTTCTAAGTCATTTTATATCAGTTATGGTGAAGAAGAAGAATTATATCCTCCGAAATGGATTCGTCTCAACCCAAAACCAACCTCTTTAAGAGGTAATGATATCGTATTTGTTAATGAGAAGATTGGATTTATAGTTAATGATCAAGAACTTCTTACAACCAATGATCAAGGTAGTACTTGGAGGAAATTCATGACCATCGATTATGGTAATAGAATATCTTTTATTGATGGTTATGGATATATAATTGGAGCTACAGGATCTATATATAAGTCAACTTATAATGGCGGTGGCTGGAACAAATTAGAAACCAGTTTCTCTGAAAATCTAAATGGTATATCGTTACTACATCCAGATACTATACTTATTACGAGTGATAATCATCTATTCAAATCATTTGATGGCGGAAATAATTGGGAAACACTCGAAATTAATGGAGTTAATGTAGAAGATTCCTATTTCATTGATCATCTTGTAGGACATGTTGCATGTACTAACGGAACTATACTTAAAACACAAAATGGTGGAGAAAGTTGGTATGAAACAGAGACTACCAACACCATTCCATCAGATTTTTTTAGAATTACATTTATAAATGAATCATTGGGTTTTGCTACACAAGAACATCATGATTTATATAAAACAACTGATGGCGGAGAAACATGGATTGAAATAAATTCTTCACTTGATGCAGGATATGCCCTTCAGTTTATTGATGAGAACACTGGGTTTATGGCCGGAGAATATGGGGCTATTCACAAGACGACAAATGGCGGAGAAACGTGGAACTGGATTGGATTTGATGGAAGAAGAGGCGGAAATAATTTATATGATATCCATTTCATAAATAAAAATTTAGGCTTTGCAACTGGATTAAAAGGAAGAATCATCAAAACTACAAATGGAGGATTAACATGGAATGAGTACTCAACGACATACAATAAAATAAATCAGTTAGATTTTACATCTGCCAACATAGGGTTCGCAAGAGTTGGAAATGAAATTTTCAAAACCACTAACCGAGGATTGGATTGGTCAAATATGGGTGCTCCATTAATTAATCAGAAAATAGGGCAGTTCGATTTTATAAATGACCTAATAGGTTTTGCCATTGCAGGAGGGGGTGTTGGAACCTCTGGTAACAGTGGTTCTGTTTATAAAACGATAGATGGTGGAATAAGCTGGATTAAAGCACATGATAGCTTTGAATTAATTGATGAAAACCTTTATTCGATAGATTTTGTTGACGAAAACTTGGGGTTTGTAAGCGGAGGATATAATAGAGATGCAGTACTTAAAACGATTGATGGTGGGAGTACTTGGACAATAGTTGAATCCATAAGTTTTGGTCAAATCCAATTTTTAAATGACCAAGTTGGCTATGCAAGAAACGTTGGCAATTATTATAACAGAATATATAAAACGATTGATGGAGGACGTACATGGCAAATTAAATTTGAAATTGATAAAGGAATTAATTCCTTTTATTTTGTTAACGAATCCGTTGGATACTTTGTAGGCGATAATGCTTTGATGAATAAAACAGAAGATGGAGGTGAAACATGGCAGGAACTCGAAATACCTTATGAATATTATGACTATGTGAAATTTTATTCCATTAATGTGGGATATGTTTTGGATGAAGAAGGGCAATTATATAGAACAGTGGATGGTGGTTTGACTTGGAGTAGTGAGGTTCGAATATATGGAATCAGTTCTGTCGAAATAAATAACAATGATATATTTATTTCAGGCGATTATGGTAGCATATTAAGATCAACTATATCATATGATGATCTCATTTCATTTGGTTCATTGTATTCCGAAAACTTAAAAAATACGAGTGTAACTATCAATTCTTCTCTAAGGTCTAGTATAGATACTACGTATGTTTATTTTGAATATGGATTAGAAGAAGGAGTTTATAGCGAGGTAATTGAAGACACCATATTTTATGGATTTACCTCACAAAACCTAGACTTTAAATTCGAAAATCTCGCAGAAGCTACACAATACTATTGCCGTTTTTATATAAAAGATAGTGATAACAAAATAGCAAGTGAAAAGTTTTCATTTACCACTAAAAAGTATGATGACCTTCTACAAATTAGTCCTTTGTCCATTATACAACTCAGTAGTTCATCAGCAACCATTGCTGCAAATATGATATCTTACCTAGATACCACAGATCTTTACATTGACTTTAGGGTTGATGGTGGGGTGTATGATATATCACAAAGTATTGAATTATTTACTGGGTATGTAGATCAACCTATTGAGCATTTATTTAACGGTTTAGAGTCTTCTACTGTATATTATTGTAGGCTTAAAGTTGTTGACGGAGAAAGGATAACTGTTACTCCTGAATTCTCATTCACAACAATGATTTTAGGCATAAATGATTATGATAGTAATTCAGTGAGGGGCATTTATCCAAATCCTGCAGATGGCAGTATAAAAATTGAAGTAATCGATTCCAATAATTTATTCGAATATAAAATTTTCGATATTACAGGTGTTCTCCTTATTGAAGGTAGATCAAAAAATAATGATGTGGTAGATATTTCATCTCTTAGATCTGGAATCTATGTTTTGAAAGTAATTCAGGGATCGAAAATAGTAACAGGTAGATTAATAAAGCAATAACACCAGCCAACAATTAAGCTACAATGATGCGAAGCAGGGCTTCGGTTCAATCGAGTAGACGGCTCCGCCCCTTAAATTAAGGAACGGAGTGCGCCTCTCACA
>CAZZML010000267.1:0-4815 GCA_964654735.1 uncultured Roseivirgaceae bacterium
TTGACTGGCAGACACTTAAAATGCTCATAACAAATATTCATGAATTATTCAGGTTTAAACAGTTGACGATGTTTTTTTATCTAACTTTCGGAAAGTTGTTGTAGAAATGATGGTTTTCCCTTACTCCATTTCCACAATTAAGTCATCCTGAACAACCAGAGTTCCTTCCTGTAAAGGAGCGCTCTTAACAACCCCATCTACAGTTGCTGCCACATTTGTTTCCATTTTCATGGCTTCAATTACAAAGAGTACGTCATTGGGTTTTACCTTATCTCCTACTTTTACAAGCACCTTGCTTAAGCGTCCTTGCAATGGTGCTCCAATTTGGTTGGGTTCAGTAGCTTTTTGGTGAGCTACTTTATCAACTACAGCTGATTCATCTTTTATAGATAGAGTTCTCGTTTGCCCATTTAATTCAAACGAAACCGTGCAAAATCCATCGTCATCGGGAGTTGATTTATATAAAAACTTAATCATTAACACCTTGCCTTTGCCAATCGGTACCATAATATCTTCCCCGGGTTTTAAGCCATAGAAAAATGGGATAGATGGAATAAAACTGATATTGCCATACCTTTTTCTACTTTCATAAAAATCTTTAAATACTTTTGGATAGAGTTTATAGGAGATAAAATCCAACTCTGTTACTTCTTCATCAAACTCCTTTTTAAAGGTCTTTAGTTCAGCCTCAAAATCAATTGGTTTAAGGTGGGCATTAGGCCGATCGGTAAATGGCTTAACATCCTTAAGAATTATTTTTTGAAGTTTTTTAGGAAAACCACCATGAGGCTGACCCAACTCACCTTTGAAAAAGCTTACTACGGAATCGGGGAACGAAAGGCTCTCGCCTCTTTCCATAACATCTTCCTCGGTTAACCCATTGGCCGTCATAAATAAAGCCATATCGCCCACTACTTTAGAAGAAGGCGTAACTTTTACAATATTGCCAAACATTTTATTTACAATGGCATAATTCTTTTTAATGGTTTCAAATTGGGTTTCTAAACCTAGGGCAATTGCTTGCGGACGGAGGTTTGAATATTGGCCACCGGGAATTTCGTGGTCATACACTTCTGCTGTGCCCGCTTTTAAACCCGACTCAAACGGGTGGTAAATTTCACGTACGTCTTCCCAATAATTAGAGTATTCATTTAAGCTTTTGAGATTATACTGGGGTGCATTTGGTTGGTGTTCTAAAGTGGCTACCAGTGAATTAAAATTAGGTTGCGAAGTTAAGCCTGACATAGAAGCCAAGGCCACATCCACCACATCAACACCTGCCTCAATAGCTTTTATATAAGTTGTAGCCTGCATACTGGAAGTGTCGTGGGTATGTAAATGTAAAGGAATATCTACCGCTTTTTTAAGCTCAGTTATTAGCTTGGTAGCTGCATAAGGTTTTAACAACCCTGCCATATCTTTAATGGCCAAAATATGAGCACCTTCATCCTCTAATGTACGGGCTAAATCGAGGTAATATTGTAAATTAAACTTAGTGTTGTTGGGATCTAAAATATCTCCTGTGTAATCAATGGCAACTTCCGCGATACCTCCTGTGCGCTCACGAACTGCTTTAATGCTAATTTTCATTGCTTCTACCCAATTGAGCGAATCAAAAATTCGGAAGATGTCATTCCCATTCTCCCAAGCCTTTTCAATGAACTTTTCCACTAAATTGTCAGGGTAAGCTTTATAACCTACAGCATTGGAGGCACGAATTAACATTTGAAGTAAAATATTAGGAATGGCCTCTCTTAGTAATTGCAATCTTTTCCAGGGGCTTTCGTGTAAAAATCGCATGGATACGTCAAAGGTTGCTCCTCCCCAAACTTCCATTGAAAACACTTGCGGATGTTCTTTGGCAAAGCTCTCCGCCACATTCAGCATATCAATAGTTCGCATACGAGTTGCCAACAAGCTTTGGTGCGCATCTCTAAAGGTAGTGTCGGTAAATTGTACCACAGGATTATCTTTCAACCTCTTAGAAAACCCTTCTGGGCCTAACTCGGTTAATAAATCTTTCGTGCCTTTTTGGTGTTTTTCGATATGATCGGCACAAGGCACTTTAGGTACTCTAAAGGTTTTGGTTATATCCGTTTTTTTAATATCAGGGTTTCCATTTACAATTACATTGGCCAGGTATTTTAGCATTTTAGTTCCCGAATCCTGCCAGCCCGAAATATTAAAAAGCTCCGGGTGATCTGCAATAAAGTTGACCGTAGCCTCTCCATTATAAAAAGTAGGATTAGTAATTACGTTTTCTAAAAAACCAACATTTGTTCTTACGCCTCTAATTCTGAATTCTCGTAAAGCTCTATCTAATCGGTAGGCTGCTCCTTTTAATGTGCGACCCGAAGCCGAAATTTTAACTAAAAGAGAATCAAAGAAAGGGGATATTTTAGCCCCTGTGTAGCAGTTACCTGCATCTAACCGAATACCAAAACCACCTGCACTACGGTAGGCAATGATAGTTCCATAGTCGGGTTTAAAATTATTGCTCGGATCTTCGGTTGTTATTCTACACTGGATGGCAAATCCATTGGTTTGAATATCCTCTTGGCTTCTAATAAAAATTTGAGGGTCATCTAAACGATATCCTCGTGCAATTTCAATTTGAGTTCGTACTATATCAATGCCTGTTACCTCTTCGGTAATGGTATGTTCTACCTGAACTCTGGGGTTCACCTCAATAAAGTAGATTCGGTTATCGCTATCTACTAAAAACTCAACCGTGCCAACATTATTATAATTTACTTCCTTGGCTAACCGAAGTGCATACTCGTATAGTTTCTCTTTTACATCCGTTGGTAAAGTTGGACTGGGGGCAATTTCTACTACCTTTTGAAATCTCCGCTGTACGGAGCAATCTCGTTCGTATAAATGAACGATGTTGCCATAATTATCACCCATTATTTGCACTTCAATATGCTTGGGGCTGTCTATGTATTTTTCTAAGAAAACAGTATCGTCTCCAAAGGCATTTTTAGCCTCGTTTCTAGCTTCTTCAAAAAGGCCAACTAAGCTTTGGTTGTCTTTAATAATCCGCATTCCTCTACCCCCACCTCCGGCAGCAGCTTTAAGCATTATTGGGTAGCCAATTCTATCTGCTTCTTTGAGTGCAATATCAGAAGATGTTAATTTTACTTTGCTATCTTCTATGATGGGCACTTTGGCACGAACGGCTATTTTTTTGGCGGCCACTTTATCTCCTAATTGCTCCATTACCTTGGGCTCCGGCCCTATAAAAAAGATGCCTTCTTCTTTACATCTGCGAGCCAATGTAACGTTTTCTGATAAAAAACCATACCCGGGATGGATACCGTTTACATCTTTGGCTTTTGCCAATGAAATCAACCCCTCAATATCCAAATACGGTTTTAAAGGGTCATTATCATCTCCAATTTGATACGATTCATCCGCTTTATATCTATGCAATGAAAACCGATCTTCATAGGTAAACACTGCTACAGTTCTAATGTTCATTTCAGAAGCTGCTCGTAGCACTCTGATGGCTATTTCGCCTCTATTGGCGACTAAAAGTTTAGTGATTTCGTTTTTTGTGGGCATAATTTTAGGCAGTTTCTATATTATGATTTGCAAAAATAAACATTAACACCTCAATTTTACCCCATTGTCTCATAAATGAGTTGGTGTTTTTGTAAGTCAAGTGATAAATGTCACCAAAAGCTCTGTGTTTTATTGAGGTTGCCTAAGTTTACGAACTAAATCTGCTATTATCAACTCAGCATGTACTCTGGAATTTTCAATAAACCATTTATTTGTTATGAGGCCTCCGCATACCACTCCTGCAATATATACATTTTCAGCACTGGATTCATTGGTAGCTTCGCTGTAAACAGGTGTGTGAAATTCGTCATTTTGAAATTTTACTCCCAGAGATTTTAGGAAATTAAAATCGGGTTTATAGCCTGTCATAGCAAGCACGAAATCATTGTCCAATGTGATGAGTCCATCTGGTGTTTTCGCTTCAACCGAACTCTTCATTATTTTAGTAAGTTCAGAATTGAAATATGCTTTAATCTCACCTGAAGCAATTCGGTTTTCAATATCAGGTCGTACCCAGTATTTTACACTATCACGAATTTTATCTTCGCGAATTATCATCGTAACCTCTGCGCCTTTTCGGAATGTTTCTAATGCCACATCAACTGCTGAATTAGCAGCACCAACAACTACAATTTTTTGCCCAAAGTAAGGGTGGGGTTCATCGTAATAATGCTTGACTTTAGGAAGTTGCTCTCCTTCTACCCCAATTAAATAAGGGTAATCATAAAAACCAGTAGCCATAATAATGGCTTTAGATTGGTAGTTTCCTTTGGCGCTTTCTATTTTAAAGAGTTCTCCAACTTTCGTTATCTTCTCTATTTTCTCATAAAGGTTTAATTTCAAACTCCAAGTTGTTGCCACTCTACGATAATACTCCAACGCCTCAAATCTATTGGGTTTGCTTTGGTGCGAAATAAATGGCACTCCACCAATCTCTAACTTTTCAGAAGTAGAGAAGAAGGTCATTCCTTTTGGATAATTATAAATTGAGTTTACCAAACATCCTTTATCGAAAACAGCATAACTCAACCCCATTTTTTGGGCTTCAATACCACAAGCCATACCAATAGGGCCTGCTCCAATAATAACTACATCCAAGGTTTTCATATAAAAATATTTAGACACAAATATTGCAAAATGGTAGTAGATTAGTGTTTATAACAATCATTTTTATACTAAATTTTTCGATTTTTAAGTAATACCTTAAATCCGCAAGGAAAATCTATTACAAGCCATAATATGATGTCA
>CAZZML010000268.1:0-4811 GCA_964654735.1 uncultured Roseivirgaceae bacterium
GGGGGTGTCTTTCTAAGATATTCTTAATGTTAGATTTTTGCTCGGATGACAGTAAAAAAAAATAGAGATTCAGAAGCAAAAACACATTTTTTATCTTTCCCAAAAATGAAAGATTTAAACGGTTTCCTTGGAGCAAGAGATTATATTGCTTGGGGAGAAGAAGCTGAAATAAACAAAGGATATAAATGTAGAATCAGAGAAGAATGGCAAATTGTGCCTTCTCAACGAATTTCAGACGCTTTATTTATTCGTAGAAACAATAAATATCCAAAGTTAATAATCAATGAAGCAAAAGCTTACACAACAGACACAATGCACCGAGTAACCGTGAAAGAAAATGCAGAAATAAAAGCATTAACAGCAAGTTATTACAACTCACTTTCTTTTGCTTTCTCCGAAATTTGTGGAAGAAGTCACGGTGGCGGAGTTTTGGAATTAATGCCAAATGAAGTGGAAAGAATTCTTTTACCATACGATGAAAACAATACCGAATTATTGCCAGTAATCAATAAAATGATTCGAGAGAAAAAAGACATTTCTGAATTACTAAAAATCACGAATGAAAAAATATTAAAAGAAAATTTTGGATTGACTGATTCTGAAATTGAGTTGGCTGATAGCATTTGGAAGAAATTATCTAACAGAAGGTTGAATAGAGGAAAGAATTAAAAAATGAATATACCATTAAACGAATTTGAGCAACTTATTGATGAAACAATCCTGAAAAGAGGACTATCTTATTTTAAAGGTGGTGCAATAACCGATTTTTCAGAAGTTTCTAATGGAGAATATGAAGCCATTGTTTCGGGTACGGAAGAATACACCGTTCAAATAGAGGTTAGCAATAATGCAATTACTGAACATAATTGTGATTGCCCTTATGATATGGGACTGGTCTGTAAACATGTAGTTGCAGTAATTTTTCATCTGCAACAAGATGAATTAGAATTGAATCAACCTAATTTCACCATTCCAAAAAAGAAAAAAACAACGTCTGTTTCTCAACAAATAAAAGAATTGTTAAAAGCAATTTCTCACAAGGAACTAATTGATTTTGTGCAAGAAAATAGCAAAAAGGATAAAAAATTCAGGAACTGCTTTTTAGCATCCTTTGGGCATTTAAGTCAAAATAAATCGAAAGCTTTTTATCAAAAACAAATTCATTCTATTTTGCAATCAGCAGCAGGAAGAGATGGTTGGATTGGTTGGTCGGATATGAAATATGTAGTAAACACAACCGAACCGTTTTTAGAAAATGCCGAAATGTATTTAGCCAATAATAATTTCGAAAATGTATTTTTCATCAGCACAGCTTTATTGGAAGAAATGACAGAAGCCTTTCAATATGGAGATGATAGCAATGGTGATTTGGGTTATTTTGTAGAATCGGCAATGGAATTACTCTCAAAATTAGCTCAAGAGAAACTTCCTAAAACCTTAAAAGAAGAGATATTTGAATATTGTATTTCTACCTTTAATCAAAAATTATTTGATGGTTGGGATTGGCATTTAGGGATGTTACACCTTGCTTGTGAGCTAATTGAAAGAGAAAGTGATGCTGATGTAATACTTAGCTGTTTGGATACCATTAACGGAAAATACGAACGAGAACGAGCACAATCCTTTAAATTAGATTTGTTGAGAAAATTTAAAGATGAAAAAGAAGTAGAAAAGTATATCAATAAGCACATTTCAAATTTATTAATCAGAACAACAGAGATAGAAAAGTCATTTAAAAGTAAAAACTTTGAAAGAGTAGTAAAACTCTCAAAAGACGGAATTAGTTGTGACGAAAAAGACAAGCCAGGATTAGTAAAGGGTTGGTACAATTGGTTGCTAAAAGTTGCTCAAGCTGAAAAAGACACTTCAAAAGTTATTGAATATTCAAGGTTTCTGTTTATTGACAACTTTCATCCCGAGCAAGATTATTATCAAATTCTTAAAGATAATATTGAGGATGAAAATTGGCATCCATTTTTAGAAGAAATAATAAAAGAAATCACTCCTAAAAATAGATGGACTTACACAGAGTTAATTCGAAAGATTTACATAAAAGAAGAATGGTGGGACAGGTTATTTCTTATGCTCAAACAAAACCTTTCTATGGAAAATATCGAACTAAATGAACAGTATTTATCAAAAGACTATTCTTTAGAATTAATTGAATTGTATAGCGAAAGAGTTATAAATTACGTTGAAAAATTTATTGGACGAAACCATTATCAAACAGCTTGCAGGTATTTACGCAGAATGAAAAAGTTGGGTGGTAATGAAAAAGTAAATCAGTTAATAGAATTATTTAGAAAACAATATCCACAACGTAGGGCACTAATGGACGAATTAAACCGAGTATAAAAGCCAACACTAAAAGTCATACACATTACTCATTCCTTGTTTATTCATTTTATGGTATTCGTGAATTGTCATTTGCCAAGTCGCTCAAAAACCAACCGCGCAAGCCAAATTTTTGCGATAAATGAGTGTAAAGCCAAACTTGTTTGAGCTTTACCGAATTGAGCAAAAATCAGCAAAGCTAAACTAGTCAAAGAGTATGCCTTTGCCAACGATATCAGCATAACGGAACAATTAAAGGAATAGATTTAAGGTAATACAGGACATAAATTAGCCGAAGAATTAGGAAAGTACCTTATATAGGGTAAATAATTTTAGTTACTAATCGGCACTTTTTGCAAAATGGCATCAATAATATCTAGGCTGGTTACACCATCGGCTTCTGCTTCGTAGTTAAGTATTATTCTATGGTTAAGAATATCCGGTGCCACTTCTTTCACATCTTCGGGCAATACATAATCACGCTTATTAAAGAAAGCAACCACCTTAGCCGCCAAATTCATATTAATGGTAGCTCTAGGCGATGCCCCAAATTGAATGTATTGCGCCTCTTGGTCTAATCCATAGTTTTTAGGCTCTCGGGTAGCATACACTAATTCAATAATATAATTTTCAATAGATTCATTAAGGTTTACATTATTAACTGCCTCTCTAATCGCAAAAATATCTTCCTTGGTAAGAATGGTGTCCACTTCAGAATTAAAGGTAAGGTTCGACATCCTGCGCATTACTTCCAATTCTTCTGCTTTGGTAGGGTAATCCACATGCACCTTCATCATAAATCGGTCAATTTGAGCTTCAGGTAACGGGTATGTTCCTTCTTGATCTACAGGGTTTTGGGTAGCTAGCACCAAAAATGGTCTATCCAATGGGTAAGTGGTTTCACCAATGGTTACTTGTTTTTCCTGCATCGACTCCAACAAAGCCGATTGCACCTTTGCTGGAGAGCGGTTAACTTCATCTGCTAAAATTAAATTGGCAAACACAGGCCCTTTCTTTACTTCAAAACTTGCCTCTTTCTGGTTATAAATCATAGTACCTACTAAATCCGCAGGCAATAAATCGGGAGTAAACTGTATTCTTTGAAAATCTAAATGCAACACCTTAGCCAAGGTGCTAACAGTTAGTGTTTTAGCAATTCCTGGTACTCCTTCTAATAAGATATGCCCATTGGAGAATAAGCCTACCAAAAGTCGGTTGATCATATGTTTCTGCCCAACTACCACTTTACCAATTTCGGTAAATACATTTTTTATTTTATTCTGAAGATCTGCTATTTTCTCCTGATCAATTTCTTGTTGTTCAATCATTATTTTTAAATCATATTTAGATTTTTAAAACGCAATTATAAAGAATAGAAATGAATAATTACGAAGATAATTCTTATTGGAATATAGACTATGTAAAAGGTGAAAACTATATTTATATGATTTTGAACTTTATAACCTGATTTTTAATGAACGAATATTAGTTAAAAATATCTATTTTGTTCTTAGTTTTTTATATTTACTTTTAGATAATTGATTTGAAAAAGCTAAACAGGCTCCATAAATGGTTTGGTATTTGTACTTTAGCCTAATAAACACCTAATGAAACACTTTTTTTATAGTCTTGTTCTTGTTTTTATTTGCACTACTGCCTTTGGGCAAAATGTAAATAAAGAAGCATATAAGAGATACGTTAATATCGAAAAATACGACCAACCAATGGAGGGATTTGTCATCCTAAATAACGGCAAAAAGGAAACAGTAAAAATTAAGTATGAAGAGCCATATATGCTCTTTGATGCTCAATTGCCACTTATTACCTATCATAAAAAGAATAAAGAAAAGCTTTTTCTTAAAAGCAAATTAGCTAGTTTTTTCGTGAATGACCGTTTATATGTACGTGAGTTTTTCGAAGGAGATAGCAGCCGATGGGTAATGGTGGTTCGCGAAGGAGTCATTAGGGAAAGTATTGTGCTACAGCCTAATATCCCATTCGATCGACCTGAATATTATTCTGTAAATCGATTAGTTACAAATACGATTTCCCTAAAAGCCTATTTTGTAGGTCGTTTAGCCATTAACTTTGGACTTAATATGAGTTCAATGATTTTTGATTACTCAGAATTGAATAGAAAAGTGAGAGATGCTGAGGAAGGCTATAAATTTCTTAATTACCAACAAATAATAGCACGGTATAATATGTGGTTTAATAGTAAAAACCCAGATGTTGTCTATTATATGCTACCTCGCCCCGATTATCAAAAGTTTATTGATACTAATTTTTAGTATCACCTTAAATCCGCAAGGAACTTTGGTTACTACTCAGCTAACTACATGTAATAGATTTTAACTCTAATCGAATAAAAAATTGCCACTAAGACAGAAAGTCTCGAAGAACCACAAAGAAAAATGTACACTAGATTTTCCTTGCGGATTTAAGGTATCATTCAAATACGGTATAATGGAGTTAGC
>CAZZML010000269.1:0-4803 GCA_964654735.1 uncultured Roseivirgaceae bacterium
GGTTTAACCGTTGTTAACTGTTTCGGCTATAACATTAATAGCATAATCAAGCTCTTTAATAGTGGTAAACTTGCTAAAGCTTAATCTTAAATTATTGCTCTTACTCTCTTTTTTTAGAATGGAGTTAATAACATGGGAGCCTTCCGAAGCACCGCTAGAACAAGCACTCCCTTCGGATATATAAACACCGTTTAAATCAAGGTTAAATAATAAGGTTGCATCATAATTACCCGGCAAACTCACATTAATAATGTTAGGCAGGCTTAATGCCAAATCTGCAGAATTACCATTAAAAATAATGTTTACGATGAAACTTTTTAATTTCCTAATAAGGTGTTTTTTAAGAGTTGATAGATGCTGTTGGTGGGCTTTGAAAGACTTTGAGGCTATTTCATAGGCTTTACTCATACCAATTATACCACTTCCATTTTCGGTTCCAGCTCTAATGCCTCGTTCTTGAGTTCCCCCGTGCAAAAAGGCATCAAGCTTTGTGGTGTTTGCGCTTACATACATAAAACCAACTCCTTTGGGGCCATGTGCTTTATGTGCAGATGCAGACGCATAGTCTATAGGAAGTTGGTTTAGAGAGATAGGTAAATGGCCAAGTGTTTGTACCATATCTGTATGAAACAAAGCCTTGTGCTTTTGGCATAAATTTCCAAAAGTGATAAGGTCTAATAAATTTCCGATTTCATTGTTACCATGCATCAGCGATACTAATGTTGCTATATTTTGTTCTAGTAGAAAGCTTAATTGTTTTAAATCAATATCTCCATTTTCGCTAACCTTTAAATAAACGACTTCTAATTGAGTGTTTGTTTTAATCCAATCGAGTGTGTCTAACACAGAGTGGTGCTCAATAGGGGATGAAATAATTCTTTGAATTTTACCACTTAAAGCAACAGACTTTAATATGGCATTATTGGCTTCGGTACCACCCGATGTAAATATTAGCTCCTTATTCTTACAACCAATAATATTGGCAATACTTTTACGTGCTTTTTCAATTTCAACTTTAGCTTCTCGTCCTTTAGCATGCACCGAAGATGGATTACCGTAATGCGTTGCCATAAAATCTTGCATCACTGAAACTACTTCAGAATCCAATTTGGTTGTTGCTGCATTATCCAGGTAAACCTGCATGTTAATTTTTAATAATCTCGTGTATATCTTGTATAACTTTATTGGCTAAACTAGCTGCTGTGGTTTCAGAGTCTGCTTCGGCATAAATTCTAATAATTGGCTCAGTATTAGATTTTCTTAAATGTACCCATTGCTTATCAAATTCAATTTTTACACCATCTATGGTGTTAATTGGTTGTGATTTGTATTTTTCTTGAATAGTAGAGAGTATTTCATCTACATTTATAGTAGGTTGTAACTCAATCTTATTTTTAGAAATATAATAGGAAGGATAAGATGCTCTTAACTGTGCACAACTTTTATTGGCTTTGGCTAAATGTGTTAAAAAAAGTGCTATTCCAACCAAAGCATCTCTACCATAGTGCAGCTCAGGGTAAATAACCCCTCCATTACCTTCACCTCCAATAATGGCCTTAGTTTCTTTCATTTTTGTAACTACATTAACCTCGCCAACAGCAGATGCTGTATAGGTGCCGCCATGCTTTTCTGTTACATCTCGTAACGCTCTTGTAGATGATAAGTTTGATACGGTATTTCCGGGTGTATTACTTAATATATAGTCCGTAATAGCCACTAACGTATATTCTTCTCCAAACATAGTGCCGTCTTCATTTATGAAAGCAAGTCTATCTACATCAGGGTCAACCACAATGCCTAGGTCATACCTGTTTTTTTCAACTTCTAAACTAATGGTTGTTAAATTTTCAGGAAGCGGCTCTGGGTTATGAGGAAAATTTCCATTTGGTTCGCAATACAACTCAATAATGTTTTTTATACCTAATGCTTTCAATAGTTGTGGTACAGCTATTCCTCCAGAAGAGTTAACCCCATCAACAACAATTTTAAAGTTCCGCTCTTTAATTGCATTTACATCTACTAAAGGCAAATTAAGAATAGCTTCAATGTGAAAATCTAAATAGCTATCATCTAAATTAGTTTTCCCTAATTTGTTCACTTTTGCAAATTCCATTGCTCCAGATTCTGCTAGTTCAAGAATTTCTGCTCCATCTGTAGCGGAAACAAATTCTCCTTTGGAGTTTAATAATTTAAGTGCGTTCCATTCAACAGGGTTATGGCTGGCGGTAATAATTATGCCACCACAAGCTTTTTCATTGGGCACAGCCATTTCAACAGTTGGGGTGGTTGATAGCCCAAGGTCAATCACATTAATTCCCAACCCAGTTAAAGTTGATGTAATTAATTGGCTTATCATTGAGCCCGAAGGCCTGGCATCTCTACCGATGACAATGGTTCTTGAACTGTGATGTTGGATCGCCCACGTGCCAAAAGCTGCGGCAAATTTTACAACATCTATGGGGGTAAGATTTTCTCCAGTTTGGCCACCAATAGTGCCTCTAATGCCAGAAATAGATTTGATTAATGTCATTCGTTTATTGTAATTTTTTACAAAAATAATGATATTTTATCATCATTGTATAATATTAAAAATAGGAAGGGCTACCTGAAAGAAGATACGACATTATGAACTATGTTGTCTTCTTTACTGCAATCATCATTGCCTTCTTCATCAGAAGTTCGCCCACAGTAGCCGCAAGGAGCACCAGGCTCTTTAGCTAGAAAAGGGTTTTGAGAAGCACAAGTTCCTTTGAATTTTCCGTCTTTTTTTAGTAAAATACGTACCGACATAAGTATAAAAAACAGGGCAATAAATCCGATAACAACTAGTGTGGTCATAATTTGAATATCTTTGTACAAAGATAACACAATTGGTTATTGAATTGTTAAATTTTTCTTCTAATAAATATGAGTAATGATCGTGTTCCTAAGGATCCTAAAAGACAAAAAAAGCTAGAGGCCTTTGATAGGCTACTTACTATTATGGACGAATTGCGAGCCCTTTGTCCTTGGGATAAGAAGCAGACAATGGATAGTCTTAGGTATTTAACTTTGGAAGAGGTATATGAACTTTCTGATGCTATTTTAGAGAATGACACAAATGAAATAAAAACGGAGTTGGGTGATCTTTTTTTGCACCTAGTTTTCTACTCAAAGATAGCCTCTGAAAAAGGAGAGTTTGATATAGCCGATGTACTTGAGTCTATTGCTAAAAAGCTTGTTCATCGTCATCCTCATATATATGGAGATGTTAAAGTACAAAACGATAAAGAAGTAAGTGAAAACTGGGAAAAACTAAAACTAAAAGAAGGAGTGGATAAGTCAGTTTTAGGGGGTGTGCCTAGTTCTCTGCCAGCTATGGTGAAAGCTATGCGCATACAGGAAAAAGTAAAAGGTGTTGGATTCGATTGGGAGGCTAAAGAACAAGTTTGGGAAAAGGTAGAGGAGGAATTAAGTGAGTTTAAGACAGAGTTTAATATAGAAACAAATAAACCAATAGATTTAAAAGCAGCTGAAAGCGAATTTGGTGATGTGATATTTTCATTGATAAATTATGCACGTTTTGTTGGTATTAACCCTGAGGATGCTCTTGAAAAAACAAACAAAAAGTTTATTAAGCGGTTTACCTATCTCGAAAGCGAGGCTAGAAAAAACGGATTAGCTTTAACTGAAATGACACTATCTGAGATGGATAAATATTGGGAAAAGGCTAAAGAAAAATAAGAGTCCCAAAAGAACTCTTATTTTAATCGATGGTTTTTAAAATCTTAGCCCATAGAAACATTAGAAGCTTCTTCGTGAATCACCAACTGCCCTATACGGTGAGTTGATTGAGAACGATGGTCGCAAAAACCACACTCATAGTATTTAATAAGCTCACCATCTTCCGATGAAGATGGTTTTCTTATCACATCCTCCTTAACTACTTTATAAGTTTGGTAACCACATTCAGAGCATTCCGTTGCATGTAAATGACCCGAATATTTTTCAATTTTTGTAAACCCTGTTTCTTCATCTAGCCAAACATCGTAATCTATGCTAAACACATCCTCCTCAGCCTGCATACCTTCATCTAGGTAAACATCTTCTTCATCTTCGCTCATAAGTTTCATCTCTTTGCCAGTTTTAGGAGATATCCTTGGTTTAAAACGGAGCATTTTTAATCTTTTTTCAAGGCTAAAAGGATAATAAAATTTGAGCATGTTGTTAACAATTACACCAATAATAAATGCTACCACAAATGTTACAAATCCTCTAATTATAAACCAAAAGACACCAATCTCACTAATAAATGCATTTACTAAAATACTTGCACCTATCAAAAAGAGAATTGTTGATGTCCACAAAGCAGTAATTTCATTTTCGCTTATATAGTCATACTTCATTTTATAGTCCTTGGTTGTGAGAACTTTTAAAAAATGAATTACGACACGGAGTATTGCAAAGGCTATGAAGAGAATGGCTGCATATCTACCCCATGTATTCCAAGTTTCGATAAATTGTAAAGGAGCTTCTTCCATAGTATATTAAAGTTTTCGGTTGTTGGGTTTAACTAAATGCTAACAAATTTTATAAAAAATACGTAATAAATCACAATATAAATAATTTTTTGATAGAATTTCAATGATTTGCGAAGCGATTATCGTTGCAAAACTGATTTTATTGCTCCTGCAATTGTTGATAGACTCTCATATATGCCATATATGCTATATTATCGAGGATGTAGCAGTTTTTCTGTTTGTGGTGTTTTCAATTTACAGTTGGCTATCAGATAGCGGAATAGAATTATCGCAATCTCCCACA
>CAZZML010000270.1:0-4800 GCA_964654735.1 uncultured Roseivirgaceae bacterium
ACAAAGGGTATGGGCCCAATTGCTGGGGGCTTACATCAAGTTATTCTATGAATGGTTATGATGGTCATAAACCAGGTAATGATTTGGGGGTAATCTCCCCCACTGCAGCCTTGTCCTCTTTCCCATATACCCAAAAAAAGAGCATGGCAATGCTTAAATATTTATATTTCGATGCTGATACATTGGTAGGTAAATACGGTCCTTACGATGCATTTAGCTTTGAGCATAATTGGTATTTACCCCGGTATTTAGCCATTGATCAAGGACCTATTCCTATAATGATTGAAAATTACCGAACAGGACTAATATGGGATTTATTTATGGCTGCGCCTGAGGTTCAATCAGGATTAAAAAAACTTGAATTTTCTAATAATAAGATGAAACAGTGATATGAATAAGCTAACAATAATTAATATATCAATACTTGGTGCAGTGCTGTATATCAGTTTTGCTTGCAATAACCAACAAGTAAATGAACCTCTAAGTTATGCCTCTAAAATAGACTCTCTCATGAATTTAATGACGTTGGAAGAAAAAATTGGGCAAACCGTAATGTACAGTGGTGATTGGGACGTAACGGGTCCTATTGTTAGTAATGACAATAAAAAGCACATAAAAGAAGGTAATGTAGGTGCTATGCTTAATGTTTTTTCTGCCAAAGGAACACGTGTTTTGCAAAAAGTAGCCGTAGAAGAATCAAGGTTAGGAATTCCTCTACTTTTTGGATATGATGTAATACACGGGCACAAAACCATTTTCCCAATAAATTTAGGTCTTGCAGCCAGTTGGGATTTGCCACTGATTGAAAAGAGTGCAAGAATTGCTGCTGAAGAAGCTTCAGCTGAAGGTTTGCATTGGACCTTTGCGCCTATGGTTGACATTGCAAGAGACCCACGATGGGGTCGTATGTCAGAAGGATCAGGAGAAGACGTGTATTTGGGATCTGAAATCTCCAAAGCAAGTGTTTTAGGGTTTCAAGGAAATGACCTATCATTAAATAACACCATTCTTGCTTGTGCCAAACATTTTGTTGGCTATGGTGCTGCACAGGCTGGCAGAGAGTATCATTCTACCAATATTGGTGATGATGAGTTGTACAACACCTACCTACCTCCTTTTAAAGCAGCAGTTGATGCAGGTGTAGAAACATTTATGACTGGCTTTAATGAATTAAACGGGGAGCCAGTTTCTGGAAGCAAATTTTTATATCGAAACATACTTAGAGACCAATGGAATTTTAATGGGTTTGTAGTATCTGATTATACTTCTATTAATGAATTGGTTTCTCATGGTTTTGCGAAAGATGATAAAGACGCTGCTCAAATAGCTATGAATGCTGGAGTAGATATGGATATGATGGGTAGTGTAAACCGCTTGTATCTTAAAGAACTAGTAGAAGAAGGAAAAGTAAAGAAGGAAATTATTGAACAAGCCTGTAGAAAAATTTTGGAAGCTAAATTTAAGTTAGGGCTATTTGACGATCCTTACCGATACTCCGATGAAGCTCGTGAAAAAGAAGTAGTTTATAAAGAAGAATTTTTAGACCAAGCACGTTTAGCTGCGGCTGCATCTTCTGTACTATTAAAAAACGATAATAGTGCGTTGCCCCTAAGAAAGACAAAAACAATTGCACTCTTAGGGCCATTAGCAAAAGATGAAGAAAGTATTATAGGCAATTGGGCTGCTGCCGGAGATCGGTACGGTAAAGCCTTCAGCATATATGAAGGTTTACAAGAGTATATAGATGAAAGCAACATATTCTATGCAAAAGGTTGCGATATTGAGTCGGAAAATACAGAGGATTTTAAGGCTGCAATAACAGCCGCTAAAAAAGCCGATGTGGTGGTAATGGTAATGGGAGAACACTATCATATGAGTGGCGAGGCTGCATCTAGAACTACTATTAAACTGCCAGGCCTGCAAACTCAATTAATTAATACAATTGCAAAAGAAGTGCCCAACAAGCCAATCATTTTAGTTTTAATGAATGGGCGGCCTTTAGACCTTTCTGAAGAACATAAAACGGTTGATGCCATATTAGAAACTTGGTTTCCAGGTACTATGGGTGGCCTAGGTGTTGCAGACATATTGTTTGGAACCTATAACCCTTCGGCTAAACTACCGGTAACATTCCCAAGAAATTTAGGACAAGTGCCCATCTATTATAATATGAAGAATACAGGGCGTCCTGTTTCTAATTTAAGCCCAACCGAAGATTACAAATCCAATTATATCGATTCTCCAAATACTCCTTTATACCCTTTTGGGTATGGATTAAGCTATACCTCATTTACATATTCAAAAACTGAGATAAGTAAACCAGAGATTAATATGAATGATAGTTTGCAAGTTTGGGTAACAGTAACCAACACAGGAAACTACGATGGACATGAGGTTGTACAGCTTTATCTTCATGATAAAATTGGTAGTATTACCAGACCAGTTAAAGAGTTAAAAGGGTTTCAAAAAATATTTATTAAAAAAGGGGAAAGTATAGATGTTGTTTTCAGTGTTAAAACAAGTGATTTGAAATTTTATAATACAAGCGCACAAAATGAATTTAAAGCAGAATCAGGTGAATTTGAAGTGGCAATTGCTGGTAGTTCGGATTTTGAATTCCAACAAACTTTTACACTTAAAAACAACTAATATCCAACTCCTAAACTTTTTTACAAAAATCTTCCGTATTACATAACCATAATACCTTACCTTTTAGTGATTTTTATTAAAAAATAAATTAATTCAATGGCAAATAAATCGAATAACATCCTTTTAAACACTATGGTTGCCTCTTTAGGTGGTCTCCTATTTGGATATGATACCGGTGTTATCAGTGGGTCTCAGCTATACTTTACAGAGTATTTTAATTTAACAAGTGGCGAACAGGGTTGGGCAGTAAGTAGTGCACTTTATGGTTGTTTGGCTGGAGCCATAATCGCTGGCTATTTAAGCAGTAAAATCAGTCGTAAATATACCTTACTCATTTCGGCTTTTTTATTTTCGCTTTCAGCCTGGGGTTCGGGCATTGCTGATTCGCTAACAGTACTTGCCATATTTCGAATTATTGGAGGACTTGGTGTTGGCATTGCCTCTATGACTGCCCCTATGTATATAGCTGAAATTGCTCCTGCAAAACAACGAGGCAGATTGGTTTCTGTTTACCAGTTGGCCATAGTTATTGGTTTTTTTGTGGTTTTTCTTGCAACTTATTTTATTGGGGGCACTAACGAATCGGTTTTAACTACCGAAGCAGCTAATCTGTTGCACGAAAAAAATGTACAAGAAGGTTGGCGGATTATGTTTTGGACGGAATTAATTCCTTCAGTTTCTTTTTTCGCCCTACTCTTTTTTATACCTCATAGCCCACGATGGCTTATGCTAAAAGCTAGAAATGAAGAAGCCAGAAAAGTATTGGCTAGCATTACAACTAGCGAAGCTGAACTTGAAGAAGAGTACAAACAAATTGAAACATCGCTTACAGACAATACAAAACACCATAAAGTAAAGTTATTTGCTCAAGGGATGGGGTTTGTGTTATTTATTGGAGTTATGTTATCAGTATTTCAACAAGTAACAGGTATAAATGCCATTTTATATTACGGTGCCGAAATATTTAGCAATGCATTAGGTTTCGGCCCTGAAGATGCCTTACAACAACAACTTTGGCTGGGCGCAGTTAACTTAGCATTTACCTTTGTGGCTATTTTTACGGTAGATAGTTGGGGCAGAAAGCCTTTGCTAATTGTAGGCACTATAGGAATGTTTGTAAGCTTAACTACCCTTGGGCTTTCTATTTATTACCAACAACTAGGTGTAGTTTCGTTAATTGCAATGCTGGCTTTTATAGGTTCATTTGCACTTTCAATGGGACCTATTGTTTGGGTTATGCTTTCAGAGATATTTCCAAATCAAATTCGTAGTGTAGCCATGTCAATAGCCGTAGCTGCTCAGTGGTTGTTTAATGCTATTGTTGCCAATAGTTTTCCCGTAGTTAATAAAAGTGCGTTGAATACAACTATGTTTAATGGAGCACTTCCTTATTTCTTATTTGCATTCTTTTGTTTAATAACAATTGTGTTTGTTATTAAATTTGTTCCTGAAACCAAGGGTAAAACATTAGAAGAAATGGAGAATTTGTGGACGTGATTTTAAGACAATAGATATTAGAGAATAGATATATAGATGTTAGACACATACTGGCCGATGGCAAACTGAATGCGGTAGAAGCAGTAGTCTTAAGTCTATCGTCTAAAAATCTAACGGCTAGTTTAACATCTTAACCTCAAATGGAATATCAACTATATCTTTATAATCTTCCCCAGAATCCTTAATTTCTTCATCGTCTTTTTCATAAAACCATTCTACTACCACTTTATATTTATCAGAATGAATGGTTTCTAACAGCTTAAAAAGTTCTACTAAGCATTTACTTGTGCTGGTATTAAAATACTCTAGCGTTACGCTAAATAATGTTTGCGGCCTAGGTTTTTGCCCATACTTTAAAATATACTCTTCTAGTTCTTTATAAAAACTAATAGGGTTTTCTGTAATAGATCTACCAGAAATAGCGAAAACTCCAGTAGAAAAATTAAAATTAACTTCTGGTGTTCTATCTGTTCCTTTTATAAAAACATTATCCATCTAATTAATTATTTAGAGGGTTATTTGAAAGATTTAAAACTCAAGCCAATTTCAGGTTGCTAAAATAGTAAAATCTCTTTTTGGGTACTTACTAATTATTGATTTTAATGGCTAAGTTCTAAACAATACAGCTAAAATGCTTATATATTCCACTAAAAC
>CAZZML010000271.1:0-4774 GCA_964654735.1 uncultured Roseivirgaceae bacterium
CGGTTTTAGTGGAATATATAAGCATTTTAGCTGTATTGTTTAGAACTTAGCCCAATAATCTAATCTTCCGATGTTCCATAAAGAGAACTAAAAGCAGCTTCGTTAAGGATGTTTTGGAAAAGCTGTTCTCCATCCATATTATAATAAAGCATAATATGAAGTCCCGCTTCTTCCACATATTTTTCGGCTCGATAATACGGCTCTGCGGTAGTGCCTTCCATGTTAATGGCAGTAAATGTTGGTTTTAGCACGAGTCCTTTTTCGCTATCAAACACCCCTATACCAACCCCTTTCTGAAATGTAATTTTGGGGTTCCCATTCCTTGTGATAGATGAATATGAAACTATGCCAGATTCTACGAATTTGGAAGTTTTTAAATCGTAGATATTCCATTTTAAGTCACTTTTCACAAAGAGAAGCCCGTTAGTCCAATAATAGATTTCGTCATAGGAAGCAGGAAGTAAGGTGTCGGCTTTTGAATTAATTACACCCACCCCGGCATCAACCGAAACCACCCATAGCGAATCTGCCAATGGAACTAATTTTCTACTGTAGCCGGGTTCTATATAAACGGAATCAAAGGGTTGTATCAACCCAAATTGCTGGTCTTTTAAAATGTAAATGGTACTGTCGTTTACTAAGGCAGTTCCCTCAATTTTATCAAGTATTAGCTTTCCCGAAGAGGTGTAAAGCTGTTTAGCTTTGTTTGTTTCCAGTTGAAAAAAGGACTTATTTAACGGAATAACTTTTTTGTATTTGGGTAGGTCAAGCTTTTGACCCAAACTATTCATCAGTCTTTTTTTCTTCCCTTCTATTACCTCATAATAGTAAACCATATTGCCTTGGTTAAGCAAAGGCCTAACCTCACAATTTGTTGGCTTAAAAAATTTAAGTGTATCGGTTAAATACATATACCCCGAATCTGCCCAATGCATAATAATGGCTGACGGGCCTAGTAATGAGGCTGAAGTTGGGCTGAACAATTGGGTATAATGGTGCTTTACGATTAAAGAATCTTTGATATAACCTATTTGCCATTCATCATTTTCGTTGAACTTGGTTAAGGGCAAATTTGTAAATTCAGGCACTCTGGTTTCTCCTTTTTTAGAGATAGTCCATCCTTTTCGGGCAAGGTCTATCTGGTGTTTACCGAGTGGAACAAGTTCCTCTAATGAAGCTGAAAGTAATCCTTCTTTGTCTCCTTTTTCTACCCACAGCAAGCTGTCGGTTAACCATTCATACTCATCAAAAGGTGAAGCAATATCAACAGGGTGCTGATTGAGTGCAGGGAAAAGCATTTTTGGTAAAAAAATGCCTTTTTTCCCTTTTAAAGAAAGAAATAGAACGTTGTTCTCCTTCCATATACTGTCATAACTTGGCGCAAGCACCTCAAGATTGGTAACGGATTTTAATCCCCACAGTTCGTTACGTTTATAGCAAATAAAAGGCTCAACCCAATAGGCCTCTTGCCCTCCATCAATCTTAGCTCCATTTTTATGAATAATAATGGTTTTTCCCTTTTCTCTCAGAAAAATAAAACCTTGCTTTTCGCCCACAAGTGAGAATGAATCGCTCTTATAAAAAGGTTCTCCCGTTTGGCTCAACAAGGCGTATCCTCCTCTAGTTTCAACTGCCAAAAAATCTTTATCAATAGTGTTTTGCTCTACCCAAACCAGGCTGTCAATAATAGTTCTTTGGTTTAAATCAATCATGTGAAAATAGCTGCCACTCCAAACAGGAAGCAGGGTCTTCTCTTGATTTTTTATTGCTCGCTGAAGCGAATCACTAATGCTGATTGTAGGATATTTGTCTGCAAAGGAGTTGGCCTTTTCTTGTGCCAAATATTTGTGATAAAGCAAGCCAACAGCCTTAACAGAAGCCCGTGAGTTGGGGTATTGCGCTACAAAATCTAAGATGGATTTTACTGTGTTTCTCCCCACTTCAATATCATAAATATGACCTATGGCCTCTTCTCGGTACGGGCTTGTGGGGTGGTTTTCCACAAATGATTTATACCCTTTTAGCTTTTCACTAGCTGTGCTTTCTCTGTATAATATTTTTTGGTAACTAGCATCTGCTTTGTCCCAATCTACAGCTTTAGGGTACTTATCTAAAAATTGTTTATAGCTGGTTAATGTATTAATTGTGGATGCTGTAAGGTAGGCTTGCTCATTTCTTAAGTAAATGGCAGAATCCAGTTCGGAAGCATCGGTATGGCTATCAATAAATTCCTGATAATCAATTTCCGTTCCTTTTTGTTTAACCACTTCAAAAGCGAGGCTGTCAATATGTTTTTTTAGAGTGAGCAGCCGGGTCTTTCCAAAACCGTCCTTAATATGCTTATCTAAATACTTTTCTTCGAGTAGGGCATAGTTGCGAAGGGAACGAACCGAAAAATAATAGGCAGAGTCTAATTGGTATTGAGGCCATTCTTGCACCAGGTATAGTTTGGCTAAAACAAAGGGAATGGAGGCAGATGTAGTGTCTTTTACTATCCCATTGGAAAGCAAATCAAACGCAGTTTCATACTTCTGCTTTTCTATTAAACTCAGTGCTCGCTTGGCTTGGCCAAAGCCGGCAAAGGATATAACTAACAGGACTAAGGTTAAAAATTTATGCACCCTCTAAGTTAAGCAATAGGGTATCAAATCTTGCTGTAATGCGGTTGAATGAAGAATTATTTTGATAGAGGGCTAGCAGCCAAACTCAGCCCGCCAATGGGCAAACACATAGTATCTACTTTGGTAAGCAAATTTCACTCTTAAATTATTCTTCAATCAATCTAAGGGCGAATTTCTTTACAGCATCTGTTTTATTTACATAGTCATCTATGCTTTGGGTTACAGAATAATCGGGCAAAATCCCTATTTCATCTGGAAGAGATGTAACCATAGTTTCGTTTGTACTGTTGGCTACATAGTAAACCAATTTCGTGTTTTCGAGCCTACATATTGTTTGCCCAGCCGTGCAAAATTGATTTGATCCGAGCTCTTCACCTATAATAATTCCTAAGTTTAGCTCTTTAACGAATGACATAAAATGACCTGTTGTTGAGTTTCCTTCTCCATCTATTAGGTAATAAACTTGCCCTTTAAAAGAATTTGAGAATGGGTCTTGATTGCCTGTTCTTGATGTTGAGTAAACGAAAGGTTTGTCCACTAAGTATTTTAGAAGATGGATGCTAGACTCTTGAGACCCACCGCCATTAAAACGAAGGTCTATAATTAAGTTTTCAACTCCTTTTTTCGCCATATCTTTAAAACTAGCATCAATAAAGTCTTCAAAAACCGTTAGGTTATTCCAAGGGTAATAATTGAATGAAGAAATAGTTAATATGGCACTTTTATCATCGCCCAATATTTTAAAGCATAAATTATTAGCACAACGCTTTATGGATTCATCGTTTAATGGATCTTTAAATGCTTTAGCCTTGTTTAATATAATTGTGTTTTCTTTTCCATTGACCCTAATTTCATAAGTTGCTGGAAAATTAAGTGCAAAAGGAATAAGGCCTGTTGCCCATGTATTAAAAAAATGTTTTTTTGTAGTTTCAATATATCCTTGAGATGGAATGTGTTTGTAAACATCGCTTATAAGTTTAGAAACGGCTATCCCATTTATACTTATAATTTCGTCTTTTATACGTACGTTGTTTTTATTGTTTAAGGGGTCGATAACAAATAATTGGTTATTTACCCAACGTGTTTGTACTGGAAACCGTAATGAAACTGGTAACATTTCATTTTCAGGATAAAAATCACCCATAGAAGTGTGCGAACAATTAATACTAGCAATTATTTCGCTGCAATGCCATCTAAATTCGCTGTAGGTCGTATTCTTGGTAATGATTCCTTTTTTCTCTTCAATAGTCGCCCAAAAGGCTTCTTTAGAAATGAACTTAAACGTTTTTGGGTGAACTTCCATTAATCTTTTTCCTAATTGATCTAAATCATTTTTGTACTCCTTGGGAGTATAGATTTTAGCAAATTTCTCAGCAGGTGTTTCAGCAATCTTATTGGGGTATTTTATACGTTCGATTTGATCCTCTGCATTAAAATTATGAGGATTGAGTTCCAGTGATTTTTCATAGTTAACTATGGCTAATTCATTATTACCATTCATCATATAAGCTTCTGCCAGGCTGTCGTATGGGTTTGACGAATTAGGGAATTGTTCAACAATTAATTTAAATATCTCAATGGCTTCTATCACTTTATTGCTCCACAGTAACGAGTAGCCATACATAGTAAGTTCATCTTCGTTCTTAAAATTATAGCCCTTTGGGTTTTCTTTTTTTAGCCGATGGTAAAGCGCAATTCTTTCTGCCACCGGTAAGTGATTATTTTCTTTGAGTGTTTGTGCTATGGATTCAATGGTATTGCTTTCTTCTGCTGTTGTGTTGGATTGTCCGCTACAAGAAGAAATTAATACCAGAGTGAATAATAATAACCAGAGCTGAATGTTTAAATAAGTCTTTTTCATTTGTTATATTTTTAAATTATCATTTAGCAGAATTTGTGGTTGTAGAAAAGCAAAAAGTCTTAATTTACCATTACGCCCAAAGCTTTCAACACATTTACAGCCCCCTTGTTTCTTGGATTCAGTTCAACCGATTTTTTTATAGTTAATTATCGCATTAGTGGTATCTCCAAGTGCCAATAGTTGCTCTCCATAACTATCGTATGGGATGAAGGAATTAGGAAAGGCTTCTACATTTAGCTTAACCTGATTAATTCATGAATATTTGTTATGAGCATTTTAAGTGTCTGCCAGT
>CAZZML010000272.1:0-4755 GCA_964654735.1 uncultured Roseivirgaceae bacterium
GATAAAGGCTTTCTACTTGGATTGCTCTATTGATTTGGTCTTTTAAATACAAGTACTGGCAAGGGTGGTCATTTCGTTTTCCAATAACTACCAAATACCGATAGTAGATTTTGATTGCAAACAGATTATTCCGTAATGATTTGGGGTGTAAATTCTGTTCTCTCAATAATCCAATGTAGTCTAAAACATCTGTGTAGCTTCCTTTGTCTGCTCTTTCTCCCAATGTCAGTTTAAACCTGATTATCATATTTTCATATCCGCTTATTGATGTAGAGCTGTACTCTTTTTGTAAATATTCTTCCAACTTCATTGTATCAGTTCTTTTAGTTGTCGTTTGCTGATGTGGGTGTAAATCTGTGTTGTTTCAAGCTGTGAGTGTCCTAAAAACATTCTGACTTGTTCTACTGGTATTCCTTGTTCTAAAAGATGTGTTGCGATGGAGTGCCTCAGATTATGGATGCTAATTTCTTTGTCTTTAATGGCTCGGTTTTGGGTTCTTTCAATGATTCTTCTTAGGTGTTTATTATAGGTATAGTTTCGCATTCTACCACCTCTGGAGTGTAACATAAAAGCTCTCTCATTTACTTTAAAACCCCTACCCTTGGTAAGGGTTTCTCTTTCCTTGTAATAGTAATCTGCCAAATCTTTAACTACTCCTGAACTGATGGGAACTACTCGCCTTTTATTGCCTTTCCCTTTGGGTACTATCAGTATTTTTTCTCTTAGTCTAATGTCCTCAATATTGCAGCTTACAAGCTCTCCAACTCTTAACCCACATCCATAAGCTAAACTTAATATTGCTTTCTCCTGGGCAGTTTCTGCCACCTTGTAAAGTTGTTTGATTTCCCCTTGGTCAAGTATGGTTCTTTCTTCTGTTTCTCTTGGGTAGTGGAACTTTAAAGTACTGCAAGGATTTGTTTTTACTTTACCCTCATTCTGCAACATTATGAACAGGTCTCGGATAATTCGCATATGGCTATGCGTGGTTTTTTGGTTTAATATACCTGACTTGCTGGTAGGTTTTTTGATTGGCCTTTCGCTGATGTAGTTGTAATAATTGCTTATTTCTTGGGCTGTGATTTTTTCTATTTTAGTGTACCCTTGTTGTTCCATCCAGTGCAGGAACTCACACAAATAATTGTATCTTGATTTGCAGCCTTTGGCATTGTAGCCTAATCTTAAAAGGTATCTGTAAAAGCTTTCTGCTAATGCTTGGTATTCTTCGTTTACAACTATGATGTTTTTAGGTCTGCCCATACACACTTACTTTTGGGAACGGGAACAATCAGCCGATAATCGGTATTTAACTATTGATATTCAGTATTTTAAACTGTTCCATAATTGTTCCTGATTGTTCCACCTTTACCTACTTCTTATGGTTTCTCATCATAACTCATTGATTTGTTCACTCTCATTATTGTTTTTTAAAGGTGTTCACGAATCTCGCTTTTAAAATTCTGCACCTAAATGAACCTTTAGAGTTGCTCGATTTGATTGGTCAGATCGTCTTTTATCCTTGCTCTTAACTTGGCGTAATTATCCCAATAATCTATTTTGTAACTCACTTTCCGTTGGTTGTTGGAGTATCTGCTGGTGATGTATTCCATTGCTCGTAACCTGCCAAAATATCTACTGCATTGGGCTTTACTAATGTTGAGCTCTTGCCTTATTTCTCGTTGAGTGAAGTCTTGTTCCTTGTCTTTTATGTACTCTTTTAACCTCTCAAAAAACTGCCTTAAACTGCCGTCCAGCTCATCTACTTTCAGCACAATGCTTTCAAACAAAATATCACAGGCTATTTGTAAATCTTCTTTCTCTGTAATCAATCTACCTTGCTTGTCTCGCTTTCTTTGGTACTGATTGAGTAGGGTTATTTGCTTTACAAAACATTGATACAACTCGTTTAACCTTCTGATTTTATGGGCTTCTTCGGGTAGTTTTATTTTGTTGGCATACAGATTTACTACTTCATAAGGCTGCATTAATCGGATGCAGTTCTGGACAAAAGCCTTGATTTTGTTTTGTTCTTCTTTATTGATTAGCCCTGCTGATTGGTTGTTTTGGTACTGGATTACTTTTAGGGTTTGTTCTTTTGACTCGTCAACTGCTATCAAAAAACTACGGCTGATATTGTCCTCATACGTTTCGCCTTTGGTGGTACACGATAGCGAAGCTATTGGGCCTCTTACTATTCTTTCGCCTCCTGATATGCTTCCGCTACTGTCTTTGATGCTCGTAGAACTGATTAAGATTTCATTGCTTTGTAATTCTCTAACTGCCAACTGTGCATCTTCTTTTAGTCCGTCCATATCTTCAAAACACACCAACTTGTTTACAAAAAAATATTCGTCCTGATTGTAAAAACTGTTGTCGGTTACCCGGGTGTATTTTTTTACATCTTCGGGTGGCATTAAATCGCTGATGATTTTTAACAGTCTTGTCTTTCCACTTCCCGAACTCCCTTGTATTAAGGCGTGGAGAGTGTCAGGCATTTTGTAAGAGCTTGCAACCACAAACAATAATATTCGGTTGGTCTGCTCTCCTGTAATTCCTGCTTTTCCGATTAGATTATTGAACTTTTGGATTAGCCCTTTTGATTTTAGGAACTCAATACATTTTGTAGCTGAAGCTGTGGGAACTGTAACCGTCTTTTTATTATCGCTTTGTTTTTGGTGAAGCTGCTTATCTCGGTAGAACTCTAATAAATTGGTCAGCTGTGATAAATCTTGCTCAACTAAATCCTTTCTAAGCCCCAACTTTTCAGCTACTGTTTTGCTTATTTTTTCTACTTGGTTAAACTCGTACAGGTCTAATTTTAAAGTAATCGTATTCATTTACTCGTGTATTTAATTAGTGTTTTTTATCGGTACTCGTGAACCTCACAAGTTCGGTTTGATTTGTATTTGCAATGTGATTTTCAGACTATCCAATTGATTGACTTTAAAGCCTTTTATTTGGTATTTCGCTTCATTGCCTTGGTATTTCAGATTGTAAGGGTTGTTGGTGTCTAATCCTGTGGTTTGTAGTTTTTCTTCTTTTACTGGTTCTGGCTCTTGGGCTGCTTCACTTGTTTTGTACTGACTTTTTTCTTTTTCATCTGAACTTTTATAATCGCCTGCAGGTGCTACCTGCTCAAGTGAAAAAATAAAATCATATTCCTTTCTTGTATTGACTAAGTGATTCAAAATATCTCCGCTATGCCCTTGCAATAAGCTGTTTACATCTTCATTTTCGGGTACTTCTACATTACTAATCGTAACATTTGGATACTCAGCTTTAAACATTGGAGCATATTTCTCTACTGCTTTTATTCCTGCTTGGTCTCCGTTTAGGAAAAAGATAATTTCTTTCCCGATACGCTCCGCTATCGGGATTTCGCTTCGCTCAACAAGCCATTCTTTGATTGCCTTTTGGTGTTCCTCCGTTAATCCATTTGTTCCGAACAGGCTTAGGATTTCGTAATTGCTTTTAATTTTTTCCTGTTCCAATAGTGTAGCTGCATCAATAATACTTTCGGTTAATATTAGTCTCCTTGTGGTTTTCTTAGGGTGGTTTGGATAAAGTCCTTGCCTTTCTCTTAGGTAAAAGTGCCGTTGTTTTTTCTCGGATAGTGTGCTTCTAAAGTAGAGTGATACAATTTGATTTTGTTGGTTCTTGAGTGGGAACACAATGCCCCATTTTCCAAAAGGTTTGTAAGCTGGGTTTCCTGTTCTTGCTTTTGTTCCTAAGTCTAAGAGTAAACCGTATTTGATACAGCTTTTTATCAAAGCTTCGTCCTTTCGTGTGCCGTGATGGAACTGCCCGGAGTTGTAGCCCACTTCTGTTTTTGTAAAATCTAAACACCGGCTTTGTAAATATTCCTTTGCAGGTTTACTGTTGTGGATGGCATTTTTGAAGTAGATAAACATCTTTGTTATTACTGCTACTCTTGTTAATTCGCTTATGGGTTTGTGATTTGCTTTTGTACCTCCAATTAGTTCTACTGCTTTTAATATCGCTTCTCTTTTGGTGCAGCTCTCTTTGTGAAGAATAAAATCTATCACATCTAAACTTTTGCCGTGGGTTGTGCAGTTCGATGAGAAGCAGTAAGCTGTATGCGTTTTGTAATACACTTGCATACTTGGGGTTTTGTCGTTATGGAATGGACAGTTTAACTGTAACTGCTTATTGGGCTTCAAATGATAATAGTGTAGCACTTGGGCTAATGTGAGTTGCTGTTTTATTTCCGTTATTTCCATATCAAATTATTTTTAGACAAATAGTACACTGCAAAGTAAGTAATAAAAATACTATTAGGCAACTATAAGTATGACTAAGTGTCTTTTATTTGATTATTATGGACGTTTTGGCTATTTTTGTAACTATATTTATCTTTTAAGATTATGAGTTTAGCCAATAATATCAAGCAGTTAAGAGAGCAAAAAGGAATGTTACAGAAACAAGTTGCCTCTGAAATTGGGTTAGGAATATCCCACTACAATAAGATTGAAAACGGTCAGCGTGAAGCTTCTGTAAAGATTTTAGAAAAACTTGCCAAGCTCTACGGTACTACAATCGACCAGATTGTACACTTAGAAGGAGAACTGCCAAAAGAAGTAGTTATTGAAGATAAAACCACTATGGAACAAATGAGGCTCGTTGCTGAACTGGATGAAAAAGATAAATCTATCATTTTTGGAATGATAGAAACTATGCTTACCAAAAAGAAGTTTAAAGATTTCTTTAATAAAAATGCAGCTATGCTGTAACAAAAAA
>CAZZML010000273.1:0-4740 GCA_964654735.1 uncultured Roseivirgaceae bacterium
AATTCATCATAAACTACCTTTTTTAGGTCAAATTTTAATTACTCGGATGATAGTATTTTTAAATACATAATTAATGTTTCCTAATTTCCTTTTTTTTCTTTTGCCATAATATAAGGTCGAATAGAAATAAAATATATTTTAAAATTAGATATTGCTTTTAGAAGCAGAATTATATTTGCTACTTATCTGCTAATAAATGAAGAATTGGGTTTTATTGAGTTTTCTATTAATGGGAGTAAGTTGTACCTTGCAGCCCCAAGGCAAGGATTATATATATACCCAAAAAGACGATCATCTTTCCTTGCAAGGAAAGGTTTCCTTATTAAAGGAATCATCCTCAATAGATGATGATGCTTTATTATCAGCCATTTCTCTGTTATATGCACAAAATGAAAATTGGGTAGAAGCCAAGGATGCTATTTCAAAAGCGATTAAGTTAAATCCAATTAATTCTACCTACCACTTATATCTGGCAAACTATAACGCTGAGCTCGCTAATAATATAGAGGCCTACGAAGAAGCCAAAGTGGCTCTTGAATTAGGAAGTTATGACAAAAAATTAGAAGCATTGCTAGCTCGAATGGCTCTTGAAACAGGTGATTCGGTTAATAGTAAAACGTTTGTTACTACTTATTACCTAGCAAATAAAAATAACATTGAAGCTCAGTTGTTGATGGCTCGTTTATACTTACTTGAAGAAAAATATGCCACTGCAAATTCAATGGTTCTTGAGATTTTAACTAGAGATTCAACCAATTTTGATGCTTTGAAGGTTGCCTATCAGTCTTATTCTGCATTAGATAGTTTACCACTAGCCATTTATTATGGAGTAAAATTAATAGAATTCGATTCGTTAAATACTCACTATTATTTTGAGTTAGGCAATATGTATTTACGCAAAAATAATTTGCTACAATCAGCTAACTTTTACGCAAAATCATACCGGCAACTTCCACTTTTATCTAGTTTATACCTTGTTCTAGGTAATTATAACAAACTAGCATTGTATGATAGTATTATTTTCTACACAGATTCCTTATTTACAGGAGTTAATAATAATAATAATAAGCATGTATTATTAATGAGGGCAAGAGCATTTGATCAAAAGTATAAATATGATGATGCATTTTTAGTATACAATAGTTTAGTAAAAATGGACTCTTCAGATTCAGTTGTTAATGCAGAACGTGCATTAGTACAAAGAAAAATCACATATTTGTGGCGTAAAAAAAGAGAACAGCAGCAATTGGTTGACAGTTTAGCCAATTTAATGCCAACTATAAAGTTTTAAAAAGATATGAGTAAGGTTAATATTACTTTACCAGATGGTTCGGTTAAGGAATTTGAGAAGGGAGTTAGCAGTTATGAAATTGCACTTAGTATAAGTGAAGGATTGGCTAGAAATGTACTATCAGCAAAAGTAAATGGTGAGGTTTGGGATTCATCAAGACCCATAGAAACAGATGCTAACGTACAATTATTAACCTGGAATGATTTAGATGGGAAAGCTACATTTTGGCATTCTTCAGCGCACTTAATGGCAGAAGCATTAGAGGCATTATACCCGGGTGTAAAATTAGGTATTGGACCTTCCATTGACAATGGCTTTTACTACGATGTTGATTTTGGTGACCTGGAATTTGAAGGAAGTGAACTCGAAAAAGTTGAAAAGAAAATGACGGAACTTGCTCGAGAAAAAAACGAGTACAAAAGATCTGACATTTCTAAGAAAGAAGCCATAAAATATTTTACCGAAAAAGAGGATGAATATAAATTGGAGCTTCTAGAAGGGTTAGACGATGGCACCATCACTTTTTATAAGCAAGGTAATTTTACCGACTTATGCCGTGGGCCACATATTCCTCACACAGGCTCGATAAAGGCTATTAAGTTATTAAGTGTTGCTGGTGCCTATTGGCGTGGAGATATTGAACGTAAGCAACTCACTCGTATTTATGGAATTACGTTTCCTAAACAAAAAGAGCTAACAGAATACCTTCATTTATTGGAGGAAGCTAAAAAGCGTGATCATCGTAAATTAGGGAAAGAACTAGAACTCTTTGCTTTCTCTCAGAAAGTTGGAATGGGTTTACCTCTTTGGTTACCCAAAGGAACAATGTTGCGTGGAGATATTGAACGTAAGCAACTCACTCGTATTTATGGAATTACGTTTCCTAAACAAAAAGAGCTAACAGAATACCTTCATTTATTGGAGGAAGCTAAAAAGCGTGATCATCGTAAATTAGGGAAAGAACTAGAACTCTTTGCTTTCTCTCAGAAAGTTGGAATGGGTTTACCTCTTTGGTTACCCAAAGGAACAATGTTGCGTGAGAGACTAGAAGGTTTTATGCGTAAAGCCCAAATTAAAGCAGGCTACGACCCTGTAATTACACCTCATATTGGTAGCAAACAATTATATATTACTTCAGGGCATTATGAGAAGTATGGAGCTGATTCTTTTCAACCCATCACTACTCCACATGAAGGAGAGGAGTTTTTATTAAAACCAATGAACTGCCCTCACCATTGCGAAATTTATAAAACCAAACCAAGGTCGTACAAAGATTTGCCCATTCGCTATGCCGAGTTTGGTACAGTCTATCGCTATGAGCAACACGGTGAATTGCATGGGTTAACTAGAGTACGCGGTTTTACACAAGATGATGCACACATTTTCTGTCGTCCTGATCAGGTGAAGGAAGAATTTGAGAAAGTAATTGATTTAGTGCTGTATGTATTTAAAGCACTTGGGTTTGAAGATTATACGGCTCAAGTTTCGCTAAGAGACCCTGAAAACAAAGATAAATACATTGGTGATGGTGAATTATGGGATAAAGCAGAGCGAGAAATCCAAGAAGCGGCAGATGCTAAAGGACTGATTACGGTAACCGAACTTGGTGAAGCCGCATTTTATGGCCCCAAATTAGATTTTATGGTAAAAGATGCGCTTGGTCGTAAATGGCAATTAGGTACTATTCAAGTAGATTACCAATTGCCTCAACGCTTTGAATTAGAGTATGTTGGTTCTGATAACCAAAAACATAGACCGGTAATGATTCACAGAGCACCATTTGGTTCGTTAGAAAGGTTTATAGCTGTGTTAACAGAGCATTGTGCCGGTAATTTCCCACTATGGTTAACACCTGACCAGATAGCAGTTTTACCTATTTCAGAGAAATTTTCCGATTATGCATCTGCAATTTTTGAAAGCTTAAAAGAGCAAGATATTAGAGGAATAATCGATAATCGTGACGAAAAAATTGGTAGAAAAATTAGGGATGCAGAGGTAAAAAAGATTCCATTTATGATAATAGTAGGTGAAAAAGAGCAGGAAGAAAATAAAGTGTCTATCAGGAGGCACGGAGAAGGCGATTTAGGAACAATGAAGCTAGATTCTTTTGTATCCTTATTTAAAGAAGAAGCAACCGTGTAATTAATACCTTAAATCCGCAAGGAAAATCTAGGACTCAATCAACCTCGGTTGAGGTTGGAGATAGCAAAGCTTACACCTTGCAATGACGAAATCGTTGATGGTAATAAATGAAATTATACCACCACATTCACAATCTTCTTAGGCACCACAATTACCTTTTTTGGTTGCTTGCTATCCATCCATTTTTGGATTATAACCACTCTCAGAGCATTCTGATGGACAAAGTTACAGTAATAGAAGCTCTATTGCATAATGCGGGTTTAAGGTAATTAGGGCTTGGAATAGAATCCTGATGAATAATGTGGGTTAAGTAAGTTGCAGCCCTGCTTAAACCAATTAATAAAATTAAATCATTAATTTTACAGGAAGTATAAAAGATTATGAACTATGCAAACAGGGTTATTATTAACCCGGATATTATGTTAGGTAAGCCGGTAATTAAAGGAACAAGAGTTACAGTAGAGCTAATTTTAAGAAAATTAGCTGAAGGGATGACCATAGATCAGATGCTGACAACTTATACACACCTTTCTAAAGAAGATGTGTATGCAGCTTTAACCTATGCATCTGATTTAATAGCAAACGAGGAAATTATTATTCCACAAGCTTCATGATATTAGCAGATGAGAACATAAGTTGCCATTTGGTATCTGTTCTTAGGTCGAAAAATATAGAAGTTTTCCATATTAAAGAAAATCATCGAGGTGTAAAAGATGAAGAAGTAATCAAGTTATCAAAGCATCCACCAAGGATAATTTTGACAGAAGATAAAGACGTTGGAGAATGGGTATATGCGCATAAAGAACAAAGTATTATTGTTATATTTTTACGTTATAGTGTGCCAGAGTTAAAACATATTATATCCATATTAGCAAATCTGTTACAGAGTAAAGGAGAGGAATTATATGGTAAGTTCACAACAATCACTACACAAAAGATTAGGATTAGGTCTTTGAAATAAAAACAACACTGGGAAATATCAATCAGAACAAAAGGGTTGTAGGTTTCTATCTACAATCCTTTTTTTTGTTGCCATCTAGCAGGTCATTTCATATCTGCCAGTTGGCGGAGGAGAGATCTTAGCCATTCAAAAAGGAGTTACATATTTGGCTAAGATTCATGCGGAATGACTTATGTTATGGGCTTTTGTGCAGGATTTACCGATATGTTTTCTATTGGCTCTAATATGTGCCTATAATCTACCTGCTAACTTTTACTCCGTCAATGGTAGGGTTTTACCCGAAGTATCTCGTATAAATCGCAGTATGAAATTGCATTGCCCTATTTAGTTATTTATCCACAGAACT
>CAZZML010000274.1:0-4739 GCA_964654735.1 uncultured Roseivirgaceae bacterium
TACAAAATACCTTCTGCCACCATTGCATCAGCTACTTTAATAAAGCCGGCAATATTGGCTCCTGCCATATAGTTTCCTTTAAAACCATACTTTTCAGCAGTTTCCATACAGAGGTTATGAATATGTTTCATTATTTCTTTAAGCTTAGTATCCACCTCTTCGCTCGTCCAGTAAACACCTGCGTAGTTCTGTGACATTTCTAAACCAGAAGTGGCAACTCCACCTGCATTAGATGCTTTACCAGGTGCATACATAATACCGTTTTCTATGGCAACTTCAATTGCATCTGGCGTAGTTGGCATATTGGCACCTTCGGCTAATAATTTAACTCCATTTTTAACTAAATTTTTAGCATCGTTGGCATTTAATTCATTTTGGGTTGCACAAGGGAAAGCACAATCAGCTACAATATCCCAAATAGGGTTGCTATCTGCATTTCTATCTGAAGCATGAAACTCAGCAGAAGGATATTGATCTGCATATTCTTTAATTCTACCTCGTTTATTGTTTTTTAAATCCATAATAAAGGCAAGTTTATCCGTATCAATACCATCCTTATCATAAATAAAGCCCGATGAATCAGAAGCTGTTAATGGAATGCCTCCATTTTGAAGAATCTTTTCCATAGCAAACTGAGCCACATTACCTGAACCAGAAACGATACATTTCTTCCCTTTAAGAGAGTCATTATTTGCTTCCAACATATTCATTGCAAAATAAATAAGTCCGTAGCCTGTAGCTTCTGGTCTTATGCGGCTACCTCCCCATCCTTGACCTTTGCCCGTAAGTACACCTACAAATTCATTTTTAATTTTTTTATACATCCCAAATAGGTAACCAATTTCTCTACCACCAACACCAATATCACCGGCAGGCACATCCGTTCTATGCCCAATATGTTTGGCTAGCTCTTGCATAAAACTTTGGGTAAACCGCATTACTTCAGCATCCGATTTTCCTTTAGGATCAAAATCGCTCCCCCCTTTGCCACCACCCATAGGTAAGCCAGTTAACGCATTTTTAAACACTTGCTCAAAAGCCAAAAATTTAAGCACACTAAGTGTAACCGTTGGGTGAAAACGAAGCCCTCCTTTATAAGGGCCAATAGCACTATTCATTTGTACTCGGTACCCTCGGTTTACATTAATATTTCCTTGGTCATCCATCCATGGAACTCTGAACATAATGGTTCTTTCTGGCTCCGAAATGCGCTCAAAAATATTAAGTTTTTGGTATTGAGGATTTTGCTCAATAATTGCTTCAACATTCAGATAAACCTCATCAATTGCTTGGTGATATTCTAGTTCACCCTTGCTGCGATTTTTTATTCGCTCGATAACTTCCTGACTCATGATGTTATTTGATTTTATATTACTTGGTTTTATTTAAATCCGTGTAAAGGTATAATTAATTTATTGTACTTAATGTGATACTTATCTCTCTAATTTTTTCTTCAAAAATTGGGCTGTATGGTTCCCCCTTTCTTTGGCTAAATCCTCTGGCAAACCAGCAAAACAAACCTGTCCTCCTTTGTCTCCACCATCAGGTCCAAGGTCAATCACCCAATCAGCAGATTTAATTATTTCAACATTATGTTCAATGACCAAAACAGTATTTCCTTGTTCAATTAAAGCATTCATGGCCTTTAACAACTTACTTATATCGTGAAAATGAAGTCCTGTTGTGGGTTCATCAAAGATGAATAAAATGTTTTGGTTCCCTGTTTTTCCTTTACCTAAAAAGGAGGCAAGTTTTACTCTTTGTGCTTCTCCTCCACTTAACGAACTTGAAGATTGCCCAAGGGTAACATATCCTAATCCTACTTCTGCAAGAGGCAGCAGTTTTTTATGTACAGGCGCAACCTCAATAAAAAATTCTAGTGCCTCATCAATGGTAAGATTTAATACCTCACTTATGTTTTTATCTTTATAGTTTACCTCTAGAATTTCTCGCTTAAATCGTTGGCCTTTGCACTGCTCACAATCAAGGACAATGTCGGCCATAAATTGCATTTCAATTTTAACCGAGCCTTCTCCTGAGCAAGTTTCACATCTGCCCCCTTCTACATTAAAAGAGAAATGCGCTGGTTTGTAGCCTCGTTGTTTCGATAATTGCTGATCGGCAAATAATTGCCTAATGGCATCGTAGGCTTTTACATAGGTTACAGGGTTTGAGCGAGACGATTTACCAATTGGGTTTTGATCTACAAACTCAATTTGGCTAATGTCTTTATAATCCCCTGCCAATTGATCAAATTTGCCAGTTGCAATATTAACCGTGCCTAGAATTTTGCCTAAAGCAGGATATAAAATTTTGGTGACCAACGTAGATTTCCCAGAACCACTCACTCCAGTGATTGCCGTTAAGGCTCCAATAGGAAAATCAACGGTTACATTCTTCAAATTATTTTCTCTAGCTCCTGAAATGGTAATGGATTTATTCCACGTTCTTCTTCGGTCTGGCACTTCAATTTTATCTCTACCTGAGAGGTAACGAGTGGTATGGGTATCTCCTTCTCCAATTTCACCAATCGTGCCCTGAAAAACCAACTCACCTCCGTGAGCCCCTGCATCAGGGCCAATGTCAATTATCTGATCGGCAGCTTTCATCACTTCCTCTTCGTGCTCCACCACAATAACCGTGTTACCTTTCGATTTAAGCTCATTGAGCACCTCCACCAATTTCTGGGTGTCTTTGGGGTGAAGTCCAATACTGGGCTCATCCAATATATACATGGCACCTACCAGCACACTTCCTAAAGAAGTAGATAGTTTGATCCGTTGGTATTCCCCACCCGAAAGAGTTGCCGTTTTACGATTTAGCGTTAAATATCCTAATCCTACCTTATTGAGGTAGCCTAGTCTGCTTTGCACTTCCAGCACTATGCGTTTAGAAATTTCAAAATCGTGATTGCTCAATTTTATTGATTGAAAAAAGGAGTTCAGCTCATCTACTTGCATCAATACCAAATCAACAATAGTTTTGCTAGCTACATGCACGTATCCGGCATCCTTACGCAATCGGGTTCCTTTACAATCGGAGCATACCGTTCTACCTCGGTAGCGAGAAAGCATAACTCGGTATTGAATTTTAATGGTACGAGCTTCTAGAAATTTAATAAACTTATTTAAGCCTTTAAACTTTCCTTTTCCTTCCCAAAGCATATCATATTCTTTGGCAGTAAGGTCTTGGATGGGTCGGTGGATTGGAAAACCAAAGGTGGGTGCTTCGTTAATTAAAGGCACCAACCATTTTTTCATTGTTTCGCTTCGCCAAGGAGCAATGGCTCCATCATAAACTGATAAGCTTTTATCCGGTATAATAAGGTCTGGGTCGATGCCCAAAATATTGCCAAAGCCTTCGCATCGCCTGCAAGCTCCATACGGGTTATTGAAACTAAAGAAATTAACTGAAGGACGCTCAAATAAAACCCCATCTCGTTCAAAGTTATCCGAAAAAGTTTTTTGTTCTTTACCAATAACACTTACGTGGCAAACTCCATCTCCCTCAAACAAAGCCGTTTGCACAGAATCAGCCATGCGATATTGATTATCTTCATCGTGCGCAATGGTTCCTCGATCAACTAAAAGTTCCATAGGGGCATCTTTTAATTGAGCTGGGTCTTCGATTAAATCTTCTATATAAACTGGTTGGTCTTTGATAATAAGTCGAGAATAGCCTTTGCCCAAGAGTATATTTAGCTCCTCTTCAATCGTTCTGCTACTATTTAAGGCGTGGGGACTCGTAATCATATACCTTTCACCCTCCTCAAAGGACACCAAATAATCAACAACATCCGAAACAGAATGGCTTGAAACCTCTTCGCCACTTTTAGGAGAAATTGTTTTCCCGATGCGGGCAAACAGCAACTTTAAATAATCGTAAATCTCGGTGGTAGTACCAACAGTTGATCTTGGGTTGTTCGTATTTACTCTTTGCTCAATAGAAATAGCAGGAGAGACTCCTTTGATATAATCTACTTCTGGTTTTTCCATACGCCCTAAAAACTGGCGGGCATAAGAGCTAAGACTTTCAACATACATCCGCTGGCCTTCGGCAAAAAGTGTATCAAATGCTAATGAAGATTTGCCCGAACCAGACAAGCCCGTAACCACTACCATTTTATTCCGTGGTATGGCAACACTCAAGTTTTTTAGGTTATTTACCCGGGCATTTTTAATAAGAATAAATTCTTTGGGGTCTAAATCTTCTAATTTCGGAGAAATGCTGGCTGTATGATTTTGCATGAGCCGCAAATATAACCAATGATAAACCCTTATTCAATTACCAAATTAAATTTGAACTTTCTTAGAATCAACCTTCTCCAATACTTCTTAAAATGCAACGAATATGAGTGTATTTTCTCAAAAATAATGAACTACCCCGCAGCAAGCTGACGGGGTATCAATTAGGAGTTTACTACGTAAACAAAGTTGTTTCCGATGCAAGCATCGGGGAATTAAACCACTTATGATTAATATAGTGCAATTAAAAAGTTTGTTCAATATTTGCGCAATACTCCCAACAATCATTCGTTGTTCTGCATTTTTAAGGGTTAGGTAGGGTAACTTAAGCCTAAGTTGTAGTAATTATCAAAAGGAAATTTATTTGTAAATATTAGAAAAATCCTTTGATTATAAATTATTGATTCTATACATTTGGAATCTAGTACTGAACTAACAACTTGTAAAACCACATAATTCTATATGATTTAAACCTCTACGATTACCAACCAAATT
>CAZZML010000275.1:0-4706 GCA_964654735.1 uncultured Roseivirgaceae bacterium
AAAAAAACCACCCTTGTAATGACCGTATTTGTTTTGTTTTGCGTAAGGGCAGTTAACAAATAAACGAGATAATAAAACGTTATGTAATTCAAAAATCTGCAATAACTTTCATTAGCTTACAAAAATAGTTATTATTGTTGTGCAAATTTAATTAATATGGTTAAAGATAAGATAACGAAAATAATACCTAGTAATGCGTTCCCTAATTAACTTTACATAAAATTTATGATGAGTTTTTTCTTTAGGTGAGGTCTGCCTGGCAAGGCAGGCAAAATTCTTTGTCATAGCCATAGCTACGGCAAATAATTTTAACGAAGCATAAAGGAAAAAGACAGATAAATTTGTAATGGTAATTAGTGCCTGTAAGAAAACAGACGATTTTTACAAAATGAAATCTTATTTGTTGTGTTTTCTTAGAGGCACTAATTAGGGAACGCACTACTAGTAGCTATTGGTTATAGCTGCACACAATCTGCGATTTAGGATAATTTTATTGTAAAACCCTTTATTTGATTATCTGTAAGCATATTTTTTAAAATTTGTATAACTAATTAAAACCTATAAATTGAAAAACGAAGCAGATAGTAATTTTGGTAAAAACATAAGCTATACGGCCAGAGAAATTGAAGTTCAGCCTGTGTTGTGGCGAGACACATACCATATTTTAGAAAATGAATTAGCCGGATTAACTACCTTTGTAAATAAGGTGCTTAGTTTCGAAGATTTAAGGGTGATTTTCACAGGAGCTGGCACTTCTGCGTACATAGGCGATGTTTTGCATAAAGGTTTTCAAAGACAAACCGGCAAAACAACCGAAGCCGTAGCAACAACCGATTTAATCCTGAACCCAAAAGATTATTTGCATAAAGACAAACCCACTTTACTGGTTTCGTTTGCCCGCTCTGGCGATAGCCCCGAAAGCGTAGCAGCAGTTGATATGGTAGATAACTACTGCGAAACATTATTTCATCTTATTATTACCTGTAATCCTAAAGGCAAACTTGCTGGGGCAGGAAATAGAAAAAATGCCTATGTGTTATTAATGCCTGAAGCTGCGAACGACAAGGCTTTGGCAATGACCGGCTCCTTTACTACCATGCTGCTGGCAGGTGTTTTAATTTCCGATCTGGATAACTTTAGCAGAAATAAAGCGCATGTTGATAAGTTGGAAGAGTATGGCAAAGTAATTCTTTCTAAATACGAGCAAAGGATTAAGGAAATTGCAGCCCTCGATTTTAAACGTGTTGTTTTTCTTGGGTCAGGGGCATTAAAAGGAATTGCCAGAGAGTCGCAGTTAAAAGTGCAAGAACTAACAGACGGACAAGTAGTTTGTAAATACGATTCATTTTTGGGTCTAAGGCATGGTCCCAAGGCAGTAATTGATAAATCAACTTTAGTTGTTTACTTGTTTTCAAGAGATAACTTCGTAAGCCAATATGAGATGGATCTTGTACGGTCAATTAATGAGCCAAAAGAAAGAATGTATGAAATTGGTATTGGAGAGGCTATTAAAAACAAAGATAAAATTAATTTAGACCTGTCAATTGAGGTGTCTTCTACAAATAATATTCCAGAAGAGTATTTTGCTGTATGTAGTGTAATTCCCGCTCAAATGCTGGGGTTGTATAAATCAATAGATTTAGGCTTATCTCCTGATTCGCCCTCCGTTAGTAATTCTATCAACAGAGTGGTTAAAGGAGTTAATATTTACCCTCATGAATAACCCTAATTTTGGTAACCACTAATAATTTTATGTGTTTGTTCCAACCCTGTTATTTATAACCTTCGTTAATTAAGGTTGATGTATTATTACGAGCAAAATAAAAATACTAACAGGTTGCCAGAGTGTTGTAATTTAGCCATAATCCGATTATAAAATAAATATTAAGTGGAAAAGTTTGATGTAATAGTTATCGGTGAGCTTAACATTGATTTAATTCTAAATCAAATAGAAGGCTTTCCGGAAGTAGGCAAGGAAATTCTTGCGGATAAAATGACCTTAACACTGGGTAGCTCTTCGGCAATTTGTGCCAGCAACCTGAGTTCTTTGGGATTAAAAGTAGCTTTTATTGGTAAGTTGGGCAACGATGTTTTTGGTAGGTTTATCATCGATCAATTAAAGGATAAAGGCGTAGATACTTCGCTGATAATTATTGATGACAACCTTAAAACCGGAGCTACTATAGCATTAAGTTATGGCGAAGATAGGGCGATGGTAACTCATCAGGGGGCAATGTCGCATTTGAGTATAGACGATATTGATAGCAAAAAACTAAAGCAGGCCAAACACTTACATTTCTCTTCGTACTTTTTCCAGCCCGGGTTCAAAAACTCTCTAGACACTTTATTTAATAAAGCAAAACAAGTGGGCTTATCAACCTCTCTGGATGTACAGTGGGATCCATCTGAAAAATGGGATCTCGATTTAAAAAAAGTCCTTCCTTTTGTAGATGTTTTTATACCAAATGAAGTAGAATTACTTAACTTAACAGGTCAGACTAATTTAAATTCTGCCATTAGTAAAACAAAAAATCTGAGCAAGTACACTATAGTAAAAAGAGGTGTTAAAGGTTCTATTCTTTGCTATGAAGATAAGAAAATAACACAAGCTTCTTTTCTTAACAAAAATGTTGTTGATACCATAGGTGCAGGTGATAGTTTTAATGCAGGCTTTATCTTTAAATTTATACATGGGAACACCCCGGAAAAATGCCAGACATTCGGAAATTTAACCGGAGCAATTTCTACAACCAAATCAGGGGGTACTCGGGCGTTTAAAAACCATAACGGCATTATGAAAATTGCCAAACAGAAATTTAATTATACCGAATAGTTCTGCTACAAACATATAAAGGTCAGCAGTTTATCAAAAATAACTAACTACTAATAATGAGATTACAAGAGAAGTTTATAGAGCTAAGGAATAACCGTAAGAGCCTGTTAGCAACCAACTTTTATAATTTTGAAACACTGGAAGGGGTTCTGCAAGCTGCGAAAGCAAGCCAGCAATCTATTATCCTGCAACTAACCCAAAGTTCAATAGACTATATGGGCTTGCCAGTAGCATTTAATTTGGCCAAAACCATGTTAAACCATCACGGTGTTGAAGGATGGATTCACCTTGACCATGGTAATTCCTATGAACTGGTTGCCCGTTGCTTAGATATAGGATTTGATTCGGTTATGATTGATGCCAGTGAACAACCATTTAAAGATAATATAGCTGTTACCACAAAAGTAGTAAAGCTGGCAGAAAGCTATAATGCTAATGTAGAAGCGGAACTGGGTTATATTGCAAAATTAGGGCAAGAGAAAGATGGCAGTGGGTTTACCCAGCCTAAAGAAGCAAAATTATTTGTAGAAGAAACAGGAGTGAATGCTCTGGCGGTAGCTATTGGTACTGCACATGGTTTTTACGATAAAGAACCCAAACTTGATTTGGAAAGGCTTTCTGAAATAGCTGAAATAACCGATGCTGCATTGGTTTTGCACGGTGGTTCGGGAATACCTGGATTGAGCTTGCAACAAGCAATTGACAGGGGTATTTGTAAAATTAACCTGGCCACGGAAATTAAGAATATGTTTATGAAAACTCTTAAGAATGAACTCTTAAACAATAATGAAATTGATTTAAGAAAAGTTTTTCCGGTGGCAACCAAACGGGTAACCGAATTGGTTATAGAAAAGCTGGAGATAGTTAAAAACGGCAAATAAGGGGCTCGTCTCTCGTGTAACTGCCTTTTTTCTCCAAGTTGCCTTTAATCGGGTTCAGCTTTTAGCAAAAAAACGTTGACCTCTTACATAATAAGGCAAAAAGGAGTGTTTTATAAACAAGCAGAACAGTTTGTTTATCAGTATGAAAGTTAGCTACAATTTGATAAGGAATAGAAAACACACTAAAATGAAGAAAATACTTTTGCTATTAATTTTCCACCTTTCGCTTTTAACAATTGGCTTAGCCCAAAAAATCAAGGCTGCTAACAGCTCTATTCTAGTAAAAGCAACGACCGATTTTGAATTGTCTGGAGACGGAAGCAGCAGCGAGTGGGAGGAAACAAAGTGGGTTAGTATTACGCAACAAGCCAATCAGAGCAGTCCTATGGAAACAAAGTTTAAAGTGCTTTACTCTAAAAAGGGTATTTATTTTTTATTTTTCTGTCAGGATTTTAGCCTCGATGCTTCTTTTACCGAAGATAATGAACACCTATGGAAAGAAGATGTACTGGAAGTGTTTTTATGGCCTGATACAACTAAAGAAGTGTATTTTGAGTATGAATTATCTCCACTCAACTATCAATTGCCACTAATGGTTATGAATATAAATGGGCAAAGGCATAGATGGCAGCCATGGTTTTTTGAAGATAATCGGGCAATTTTACACCAAACAACAGTACAAGGAGGTACTAAAAAAAGTGGAGCAATCATTGAGAGTTGGCAAGGTGAATTTTTCATTCCATTCTCTTTGCTTTTGCCTATGGGGCAGGTGCCGCCAGCATCGGGTACTATATGGAAAGCCAATATGTACCGAATGGATTATGTTAATAACAATGGAAACTATTGGTTTTGGCAGAAAGTGAATGGCAGTTTTCATGATATTCAAAGTTTTGGCTCCATACTATTTGAGTAAACACAAACAAAAAACGGCTGTACTTTAAAATAATTACTATAACCTCTCTTATATAACTTAGTGTCTCTTAGAAAACAGG
>CAZZML010000276.1:0-4703 GCA_964654735.1 uncultured Roseivirgaceae bacterium
AGCAGTTCCATCCACTAGGTTAAACCAATAATGAAATGAAATCGTTATTTTTACAAAAGGTCTTTCAAAAGCATAATACCATGAGAACAGAAACAATAAAGCTAGGTCTAATCGATCGTTTAATGAGAGTACAAGAAGCATCTACTTTGCAGAGAATGGAAAAGCTGATTACACAAGCAGAAATGGAATCGAGGGCTGAAGAATCCTTGAAAGCCATAGACAAAGGAGATGTTTTATCAATGGATGAATTTAGAAAAGAGAACAGGCAATGGCTGAAGAAAAAATATACAAAATAGTAATTGCTAACCCTGCAAAAAGGCGTTACCATGAAAGTGTTCTACCTTACATTTATGAGAATTATAGCTTTGAAAGAGCCATTGAAGTAGATGAAAATATTTTGAAAGCTGCTGGAACATTAGATAAACAGCCAAGCAGGGGAAGAAAAGAGAAATATCTAGAGGAAGCAAAGGAAGAGTTTAGGTTTATTCTTCATAAAGAAACCAAACACTTTGAAATTAAGATAATCTATTACATAGACGAGATAGGTAAGACTGTTTACATCACAGACTTTTTCCCAACCAAGATGAATCCCGAAAAGATTAGTACAAACAAATAATTCCTGTGCAAAGAGATGTTTTTATCATCCAGTCTCCCTTTGACCGCTTATTGAAGCAGTAGTTTATCCCGATAACAATCGGGAGTAACATTCTTGGAAAAGCGGGGTCCGTACAGTTGGCAGCCTGCCCGTTCCGTTCAGGCGGGCATAGTTCCCACTCGTCCTGGTTTGCAACGAGGATGGTATAACTTATAAAAAGCCCAGACTTAGAAGTTTGGGTTTTTTAATGTGCTAATTTTTGCTGAAGATCACTTTTAAGGATAAAAGCACTGATTAAATCCTTTAGCGTACTTTAACATATTGCGGAGTGCTGAAAGTAGAGGGGGGCTGAAGTTGGAAATAATAACGTTTTACTCCAGGCTTCCAGCATCGGTCTTCAGATCAATAAATAGCTTTGTATTGTATAGTTGGATAAACGGTTATTCGATTATAAATTAACAAAAACCTTGCTTACCTTTGGCAACCAATTAGGCAACAACCATTATGGACAAGTATTCCTATATTGCCAACGCACATGGCAATTACCTTGATGAAGTATATACTTCATATAAACAAGACCCTTCTTCTGTTGATGAAAGTTGGCAGCGATTTTTTGAGGGGTTTGAATTCTCTCAACAAAAATTTGATGGAGATGAATCTTCTCCAGCCATTGGAAGTAAAGAAATAAATGTTCGAAATCTTATTCATGCTTATCGAACACGCGGACATTTGGAGGCTACCACCAACCCTGTTCGAAAACGAAAAGATCGTGGTGCAAGATTAGCTTTACAAGACCATGGTCTATCAGAAGCAGACCTTGATACTGAATTTGAAGTAGGGATTGAAATAGGCATTGGCAAGGCTACATTGCAAAAAATTATTGAAGCTCTACGTTCCACTTATGCCGGAAGCATTGGGTTTGAGTATATGTACATTCGAGATCCTGAAATGTTGGATTGGTTTAAGAAAAAGGTAGAACGTGATGCACAAACATTTAATCCCTCAACAAAAGAAAAAGAGCGAATACTAAACAAGCTCAATGAAGCGGTAGTATTCGAAAATTTCCTGCACACTAAATACATTGGTCAAAAACGATTTTCGTTAGAAGGTGGCGAAAGCACTATCCCTGCTTTAGATGCTATGATTAATGCAAGTGCAGAACTTGGAGTAGAGGAAGTAGTAATAGGTATGGCTCACCGTGGCAGGTTAAATGTGCTTGTAAATATTATGGGTAAAACCTACGAACAGGTTTTTAACGAGTTCGAAGGAGCAGTATTACCTGATATGACTATGGGCGATGGTGATGTTAAATATCATATGGGGTATTCTTCGCAAATCATTACCGAAACTGGTAAGAAAGTAGATTTAAAATTAGCACCAAACCCATCTCATTTAGAAGCCGTAAATCCAGTGGTGGAAGGCTTTGTAAGAGCCAAAGCCGAAGGACAATACAATAAAGATTTCGACAAGGTGCTTCCTATCCTTATTCATGGCGATGCCGCCATTGCCGGCCAAGGTATTGGTTATGAACTCACCCAAATGAGCATGTTGGATGGCTACCATACTGGAGGAACTATTCATTTTATTATTAATAACCAAGTTGGATTTACCACTAATTTTGAAGATGCACGATCAAGTATATATTGTTCAGATGTTGCTAAAATAATTGATGCTCCAGTGCTTCATGTTAATGGAGATGATCCGGAGGCTGTAGTGTATTGCGTTAAAACTGCTGCCGAATTTAGAGAACGGTATAACAGGGATATATTCATCGATATGGTGTGTTACCGTAGGCACGGCCATAACGAAAGTGACGAGCCGAAATTTACTCAACCACAACTTTATAATATCATTTCAAAGCACCCTAACCCAAGGGAAATCTATAATAAGCAACTCATTAGTCGGGGCGATATTGATGCTGAACTCGCAAAAAAAATGGATAAGTCATTTAGAAATGAACTTCAAGACCGACTGAATCTAGTAAAACAAAAGCCTCTTCCTTATAAGTTTTCTCCCTTAGAAAAAGAATGGCAAAGTTTACGAAGATCAAACCCGGCAGATTTTGACCGATCCCCTGACACCTCAATCAAGCAAGCCGTTGTAGATAAAATTGGGAAAGCATTAACGAAGCTCCCTGAAGGATTTAAACCACTTCGTCAAATAGAAAAGCAGCTCAAGCAACGTCAAGAAATGTTTTTTAAAGATAAAATGCTTAATTGGGCTGGTGCTGAATTATTAGCGTATGGCTCGCTACTATTAGAAGGACATCCTGTTCGTTTTTCTGGGCAAGATGTACAACGAGGAACGTTCTCGCACAGGCATAGTGTATTGCATGATGCAGAAACCAGCGAGGCTTATAATAGCCTAAACCATATTGAAAAGGGACAAAAATCATTTGATATTTACAACTCCCTTTTAGCCGAATTTTCAGTACTTGGGTTTGAGTTTGGCTATGCCATGGCAAACCCAAATGCTTTAGTAATTTGGGAAGCTCAATTTGGAGATTTTGCTAATGGAGCACAGGTAATTATCGATCAGTTTATTGCGCCATCGGAAAGTAAATGGCAACGAATGAACGGAATGGTTATGCTGCTCCCTCACGGTTATGAAGGTCAAGGGCCAGAGCATTCCAACGCAAGACCAGAGCGCTATTTACAGTTGGCAGCTGAGTACAATATTGTAGTTGCTAATATTACAGAGCCTTCTAATTATTTTCACCTCATCCGAAGGCAATTAGCTTGGGAGTTCCGTAAGCCTTTAATTGTCATGTCGCCAAAATCATTATTGAGGCATCCTAAAGTAATATCGCCAGTAAAAGAATTTACAAAAGGCAGTTTTAGAGAATTACTTACAGATGATTATGTAAATCCTAAAAAAGTAAAGCGAGCACTCGTTTGCTCAGGCAAAATTTATTACGATTTAAAAGAGGAGCAGCAGAAAAATAAGCGTAAAGATGTGGCCATTATTAGAGTGGAGCAGCTTTATCCTTTTCCGGATTTACAATTGGATGATGCCCTAAAAGCACTAGGCAGCCCTCCTGTTAAATGGGTACAAGAAGAACCCTCGAATATGGGATACTGGGCGTTTGTATTAAGAACATACCATTCGCATAAAATGCAGGTAATTGCTCGTAAACCCAGTGCCTCACCTGCAACCGGTTATGCCAAAATGCACGAAGCAGAACAAAAAGAAATTATTAAAACCGCCTTTAACATATAGATTATGGCTTTAGAAATTAAAATACCTCAGGTTGGAGAATCGATTACCGAAGTAATAATTGCCACTTGGCTTAAAAACGATGGTGATTTTGTAGAAATGGATGAAGTTTTATGTGAGCTTGAGTCTGAAAAAGCGACTTTCGAATTAAATGCAGAAGCAGCCGGAATTTTACGAATAAAAGCTCAAGAAGGAGATGCCATTGCTATTGGTGCAACTGTTTGTGTTATTGAAGAAGCCTCTGCTCAAACTTCAACTCCTGCTGATACCACTGAGTATTCATCTCAAATTGCAATACCTAAACCAACGGGCGAAACCATCGAAATGCGAGTTCCTGAGGTAGGCGAATCCATTACAGAGGTGACAATGTCTATCTGGACAAAAAACGAAGGTGATTTTGTAGAGCTCGATGAGGTAGTCGCAGAAATAGATTCTGACAAAGCCACTTTTGAGCTTCCGGCTGAAGGAACTGGTATTCTTCAACAAAAATGTGCTGAAGGAGACACCCTCCAAATCGGTGATTTAATTTGCACCATTCAACTTAGTGACGCAGCTCCAACTCAAGCACCTGCTCCAGAAAGCGCTCCAGCTCAAACATCTGTAAGTGGGAATACTACCTATGCCTCTGGGCATGCTTCACCGGCTGCTGCCAAAATTTTGGCTGAAAAAGGGATTGATGCTTCTGCCGTTTCTGGCACTGGCGTAGATGGAAGAATAACAAAAGAGGATGCAGAGAAGGCTCGCCTGACGGGCGGGCAGACTCCTAAACAAGCTCCTAAAACAGTAGCTCCTGTTGCTGCGAAGGCAGAAATTGCCACTGCTCCTGTAGGAGAGCGCAATGAATCTCGCAAGAAAATGAGCAGCTTACGTAAAACCGTTGCTCGTAGATTGG
>CAZZML010000277.1:0-4702 GCA_964654735.1 uncultured Roseivirgaceae bacterium
ATGGTTGGCAATTGGAATGCGTAATAGATTATTCATGAATTATTCAGGATAGAACGTATTCTCAATTATTTAAGATATTTTTGCATCCTAAAATTAGAATTGTAGGTATTTAATTCGTGATTAAGTTTAATAACATACCAGAACATATAGCCGTTATTATGGATGGTAACGGAAGATGGGCTAAGAAAAAAGGCGCAGCTAGAATTTTCGGTCATAGAAATGCCATTAAAGCAGTTCGTGATACTGTGGAAGGCTGTGCTGAAATTGGAGTGAAGTATTTAACTTTATATGCCTTCTCAACAGAAAACTGGGGAAGGCCAAAGAAGGAAGTTGATGGGCTTATGGAGTTATTAATTGATTCTTTAAGAAAAGAGTTGAGTACACTAATGAAAAATAATATTCGTTTAGAGACTATTGGTGATTTAGATAGGCTGCCTAAACGTTGTATTAGTGCTTTAGAAGGAGATGTAAAGGCTTCAGAAGAAAATTCTGGCCTCACGTTAATTCTGGCACTAAATTATAGCGGCAGGGCTGAAATTACGAAGGCGATGACTGAAATAGCTCACAAAATAGAATTAGGTGAACTGAGATCAAGTCAAATTGATAAAACGACAATAACTAATCAATTATCAACCAGAGCTTATCCGGATCCTGAATTGCTAATTAGAACAAGCGGTGAAATGAGATTAAGCAATTTTTTGCTTTGGCAAATGGCTTATACTGAGCTATATTTTACTCAAGTGCTATGGCCAGATTTTAGAAGAGAACATTTATGGCAAGCACTTGAGGACTATAATAAACGAGAAAGAAGGTTTGGTAAAACAAGCGAGCAGTTAACGTAGGAATATGAAGAAAGGAGTTCTTAGTTTTATAATATTTATTTTATTCGTATCATCTTCGATTGGTCAAATTCGTAGAAACCGTGTACAACCAGCTGCAACTCAAAATACTTCAGGGCTAGATTATAGCAGACCACAAGAATATGAAATTGCTAATATTAAAGTAACAGGCACTAATTACTTGGATGGAAACACATTGGTATCTCTTACCAATTTAAAAGTTGGTGATCGGATAAAGATTCCTGGAGAGGATATTAGCAATGCTATTAAAAAATTGTGGAAACATGGTTTAGTGGGTGATGTTAAAATACTTATTGAAAAAATTGAGACGGGGAAAGTATATTTAATTGTAGAGCTAACTGAGCGCCCAAGACTTTCGAAGTTCTCGTTCCAAGGAATATCAAAATCTCAAAAAGGTGATTTAAAAGAGCTTGTAGCTCCTTATCGAGGTAAAGTATTAACAGATGCAATGGTTAATATTACCAAAAACAATGTACGTAAACATTATGTAGATAAAGGGTTTCTTAATTGTGAAGTTGATATTATTAAAGAGAAGGATACACTATTGTCCAATCACGTAAGATTAAACATTAAAATTCAAAAGAATCCAAAAGTTAAAATTGATAGAGTATATATTGATGGTGCAGAAGAAGTAAGCTTAGGTAAAATAAAAGGTAAAATGAAGAACACGAAAGAACGTGTGAGGCTTTCCTTATTTAAAGACATTGCTTACCGTGCTACACACTTAAATGTTAAATCATTTATCTTAGATAGCAAGGAGATGGATAGCAAAGTAACATCTGATTACTTGTCAAGGCATGTTAATCTTAATGTGTTTAAATCTTCAAAGTATATTAAATCAGACTTTGAAGAAGATAAAAAGAGCATTATAAATTACTTAAACTCAAAAGGATTTAGAGATGCAGTAATAACTAAAGACTCCATTTTTAAAACGGATACAAGTTCCATTGCTATTTATTTAAAAGTGGAAGAGGGGAACAAATATTTTTATAGAAATATTACATGGTCTGGCAATTATGTATATGACGATGCAAGGTTGCAACGAGTTTTAGGGATTAAATCAGGAGACGTTTATAATAAGGAAGAAATGGATAAACGGCTTCAAATGAATCCTCAAGGCATAGATATTTCTGGTCTTTATATGGATAACGGATATTTGTTTTTTAACATTCGACCCGTTGAAGTAGCTGTTATAGGTGATTCCATTGATATTGAAATGAGGATTTACGAAGGAGCACAAGCAACTGTTAGTAAAGTAATTATTACGGGTAACGATCGAACAAACGACCATGTAATTAGAAGAGAGCTTAGAACAATGCCTGGTGACCTGTTTAGCAGAACCAATATTATTAGAGATCAACAACAATTGGGTACCTTGGGTTACTTTGACCCTGAGCAGATTCAAATTAATCCGGTTCCGAACCCAGTTGATAACACAGTTGATATTGAATATAAGTTAGTTGAGAGGCCAAATGACCAGATAGAACTTTCTGGTGGATGGGGTGGAATGTTCGGATTTGTTGGAACCCTTGGATTAACTTTTAATAACTTTTCGTTGCGTAATGTTCCTCACTTCGAAAAATGGCACCCATTGCCTGTAGGAGATGGCCAAAAATTGTCGATAAGGATGCAAGCCAATGGCCGACAGTTTCAAAGTTATACAGCTTCGTTTACAGAACCTTGGCTAGGAGGGAAAAAACCTAATTCACTAACAGTGAGCCTCAATACCTCTATTCAAAATACTGATGAAAGGTTTAGCCCTTTTGGTGCAGGCTCGTTTAAAGTGAATTCCGTAACCGTTGGTTTAGGTAAACGACTTACCTGGCCTGATAATTATTTTACACTTAGTACGGCACTTTCTTATAAGGTATATCAACTTGATAATTATTTCCAACAGGTTGGTGCTTTGCCTTTTAACACTGGAGTTTCCAATACATTTTTATTAACAAGTACGTTGGCAAGGAGCAGTATAGACAATCCTATGTATCCAAAATCAGGATCTACCGTTTCTTTATCTGCTAGTTTTACACCTCCTTTTTCTAAATTTAACAGCCTAGATTATAGTTCGGCAAGCCCAGAAGAAGTTAATAAATGGGTGGAGTATATGAAGTTTATGTTTGATGCCAAATACTATCTCAATTTAGTGGGTAAACTGGTGCTTGAATCTAGAATTCATTTTGGGTTTATGAACACATATTCGCCAGGAACAGTACCTGTGGGCCCTTTTGAACGATTTAGGGTAGGAGGAGACGGACTGGCCGGCCAAAATTTTGTATTAGGCACTGATATTATAGGGCTTAGAGGGTATGATAATAACACTATTCGCCCTATTGATCAGTATGATGCGACTTACAGAGGAACCTCTGGTGGAACAATATATGCTAAATATGCAATGGAACTAAGATACCCTATAACAACAGGAGCAGCGGCTACAATATACATTTTGGCATTTGGAGAAGCTGGAAATAACTGGGATAATTACCAAACTTTTAGCCCTTTTGATACCTACAAAGCAGCAGGCTTTGGAGCTCGTTTATTTATGCCGGCTTTTGGCCTCATTGGGCTAAATTGGGGATACGGTTTTGACACGCTTCCTGGAAGCAATGAACCAAGTGGGATGCAATTCCAATTTACAATTGGGCAACAGTTACGATAATATTTTATAATGGGTAAACCAATTTCTAAACTTGTTTTTATTATTTTGGCAGCGTATTTGCTACCCAACCAATTGCTAGCTCAAAAATTTGGGTATGTCAATACAAATTTCATCCTCAGCAAAATGCCAGAATATAATGAGGCTAAAGCTGAAATTGATAAGCTAGCATTGGCTTGGCAAGTAGAGATTCAAGATATGCAAATTGAAATAGACAATATGCATAGTGATTTGAAGGCAGAAGAAGTTTTGTTAACTGTTGAAATGAAAGAAGATAGAATAAAGGAAATCTCAGAACGTGAGTTTGCTTTAAAAGAATATCAAAAAAAAGTATTTGGGTTTGAAGGTCTATTTTTTTTAAAGAAAAAGGAACTTATAAAACCAGTGCAGGATAAAGTTTTTGATGCTGTGGAAAAAATGGCTCATGAACATAAATTGCAAATTGTTTTTGATAAATCAGGAGAACTTGTGATGATATATACAGATCCTGTGCACGATTATACCGACTTTGTATTAGAAGAATTAGGGTTAGGAGATCCTAATGATGTTTTAGATAATTAAATTAAATAAAGAAAGATGAATAAGTTGAAGTATTTTGTATTGTTAACTACCATTTTAGGTAGTACGGCAGTAATGGCTCAAACACAAAAAATAGGGCATATGGATATGCAATATGTATTGAGTGCAATGCCTGAAATGAAACAAGTGCAGTCGCAATTACAAACATTGCAAGGCCAATTGGAAAAACAAGCTGCTGCGAAGCAAAAAGATTTTGAAGAAAAGTATAATAGATATGTTTCTGAAGGAAATACAATGGCGGAAGCGATAAGACTAGATTTGGAAAAAGAGCTTTCTACCATGCAGCAAAGTGCACAAGAGTTTGCAGCTAGTGCCCAACAAACGTTGCAGCAAAAAGAGCAACAGTTAATGCAACCAATTTATGATAAAATTGGAACGGCTATAAATGAGGTAGCCAAAGAAGGTGGGTATTCTTACATTATTAATGCAGGAGTACCAGGATTAGACGTATTATATTTTGCTGATCCAGCTGCTGATGCTTCGAATGATGTTTTGAAGAAAATGGGTATTACACCTCCTGCTGCATCAAACTAATTAATTAACAATCCTAAAATTGAACCTCTTTGATCTACAAAGAGGTTTTTTATTGCCATTTGCTTTTTAACCCGAA
>CAZZML010000278.1:0-4687 GCA_964654735.1 uncultured Roseivirgaceae bacterium
GTTTATAATATTACCATCGGTACTAGTAAAATAAGTAGCAATTTTATCGGCTAATGCCTGTACCTCTGTAGGATTTGATGGATCTGCACCTAAATCTTCAGGGTTAATTGTATAAACTGGATCTTGATCATAACCCACTTCGGTTCCATTACCAAAAAGACTCGCCATTGCCATTGCATCTCTGTCTTGCACAAAGGAATAATCCTTTTCTTCATACTGAACTAAAATTTCTCCACCGGATGGTAATTTAATGGCTTTCAACTGCCAAGAAGCTGGATCAAACTCTTCCGCGTCTGGTTGGAGACCATAGGATTGATCTATCCATGGGATGCCATTATTCTTTCTATCCTTTCCATTCGCCATTGGGTACCCCCAAGGACTTAAAACATGAGGTGAATACATAGGATTTTGGTCGCTATCTGATAATTCATCATAGGCCGAAAAAATAGACGCTAATTCACTAGGTACTTGACTAGAATGCTTATAAGTATAACCAAATTCGTAGGGGCTTATTTTAGCAGGTATAACACCACCATATTCAAACCATACTTTTTTGAGCGTTAATTTACCTGTGTTTTCATCTACATTATTAGGTGCATTATCAGAAAAAGTATATGTACTATTTATATTATTGGGCACATTGGGTACCAAACTATAGTCATACTCAAACATAACTACTTTCAACGGGTTATCGTACACTACATTTCCTTGAATATCTTTGGGAAATAAAACTATTTTTTCCAAAAATTCAAGTTGTGTGGTTCCTTGAATTGGTTTACCTGAATTACTCTTTTTAGAAGCTTGATCTTCAGATGTTAAGGCTATCGCTCCTCTTCCATCAAGCCTATCTTCTCCTGAGCCGTTTAAAACCTCAACGGCAGAGGTAGATTTATTTGTTACAAAATAAGCAATATGGGTATTGGTTTCAACACTCCCTAAGTAATGAACTTCTTTTTCACCTGTAATTACCGAACCAACATCATCTTTTGTGTCTGAAATAGAATTTTGTTGGTACAAAAGACCATTATATGGTGCTCTATGGCGATACCATTCTGCTTCTCCAATTCCATATATTTTTCGATAATTAAATTTTGTCCAACCACCAAAATCATCTTGTGAGGGTCCATCTCCAGTTAAGTCGACATAGTCGGGTGTAGAAATAGAGGATAGCAAAAAATTATTGGCATACTTGTCTTTACGAATTTCACCTACAGCAGTAGTAAATTCTTGTGTATTTAAGTCTTCATCAGCAATTTCATACCCAGAACTAACATCAGTGCTTAATTTTAACTCTCTAAAAGCTAAGTATTTCCATTCTTTACTGTCCTGATTATCAATATCTATACTTAGATTAGTTTGATTGCGTACATACACGGGATTATTATACACATATTTAAGGCCTTCTTCGTTAAACACGGTAAACCCATTTATCGGATTATTTGTGTTATTGGCCTCATACGATGGATTTGTATATGATGACCTTCCATTTTCTAAACCAATGCTATAATTAGTATTTCCAACACTTGTAGGAGCTATTGCCTGAGCTACTTTGGCTCCAGGCAAATTAACAAGTAAATTCACTTCTCCTGTTTCCAACTTGGTATCATTCGTATAACTTACAGAACCACCCAAATCGCCACTAAATCTAAAAATCTGGTTACTGGTAGATCCGAAACTCCCTTTATTGACGACATTCCAATCGTCAATTTTGGTTTTTTGTGAACCTATTCCCAAATCAACCCCAACACCAATATTCGCACCTACCATAAACTCAATACCGAGCTGCCTAATCTTAAGACTACTTTCATCAGTATTGGGTCTATACTGCCCTAATTCAGAGTTAAAAGCTCTAAAACCACCCGACAACCCTTCTCCTGATAAATTGAACATATCATAATTTGCAAACGGCATACCGATAAAATAGTCTCTTTTATCAAAGGCTGATCCTTTTTCTGTATAATAATCCATCACACCAGTTGTACCAGCCTTGTCGGAATGCATATAACCATAGCTAGCCAAAGAGTTTTTATATTGGTTAAATTGCATACTAAAAAAACCTTGAAACCCAGCTTGCATGCCAATGGGTGCTTGAGTTGGATTTACTTGCCCTGATACTGACCAATTAAAGGATATCCCATTATATTTGGTAAAAGATGTTGGACGAATTGCTTCTGAAAATGACGAAATATTATAAGAACTGACAGCGGTAGAAGTAAAATCACTAGTAGACTCATTAAGTCCAGCCTTAATGGTCATCTTTGACTTCTCTTTTGTTACTGGATTTTCTTTGGCATTTTTTTTATTAAAAGCTGGTTTTTCAGTAAGCAATCTTTGGGGAGATATTTTCGCAGACCAAGTAATGCCATCATTGTCCATATTCATACTTAAGCTTAGCCCTTTTGCGCTTATACCTAGCCCCAATGATTTTGTATATCCTTGATAATTATTAAATCGAAGTGAGCTGGAAGCATTTATACCGTCAATCGGAGAATCTTGAGAAAATAATTCAAGCCCAGCAGAGACTCCCGCTCCAGTAGTCCAAACTGGTCTAGTTTTATTATAGACATCAATGTTAGAACCATTTGTATCATCAGGAAAACCACGCACAGTACGGTTTATAGCCCCAGGATTTAACGACCACCCAAACCCTACCCAGGTTGCTTCTTGTTCTGATGTGTTCCCACTATTATAAGACAATGAAAGTGCATATCCTCCACCTTCTGCTCCTGGAATTTCTATAACTGGTAAGTTATAATTAAAATCTCCTGTAAAAAGATTAACCATATCGGTTGTGGCTACAGGGGTAAAAGTAGAAAATTCAGGGGCTGAAGACCCTCCTGTTAATGCCCATGCTATTGGAGGGAAAAAGAGCGAAAAGGAAAATTCTAACAGTAAAAATAATGCGGTAGCTCTTATATATTTTCTATTAAATCTCATCGTTTGTCGTTTCTTTAGGGGCTAATTATGATTATCAAATTCAAGTTTTATAAAAGCAACTCTGTCCAAATCAGTTTTATGAAAAACAAAATGGGATATACCTGTATCAAAAAGAGTGTCCGAAAATTTTAGATCGATTTTTTCCGATGTAAGCAAGTCGTTGGTAATTTCATCATCAGTGAATACCAAGTAGATGCTTTTATGTTTGGCAAGTTCATAGGTGTTTTCCAAGGTATGCAATACAGGAAATAATTCTCCAGAACTTGTATGAAGAGAAATGAATGATGCTATATTAAAATTTAAGTCTTGCACCCTCTTTTTATAACCTACTTTGTTTATTACATCATAAAACATTATGTCGGCTTTGGCATGTTCTTCATCAGGAGCAATGGTTAGCAAAAAAGTTCTGTATTTGGAATAGCCATCTAAAATGCTATCGTATTTAATTTTTGCATTTTGTTCTCCTTTTATGTCTTTCCAGGCTAAGTACTGAGGCGGTAGGTGTTTAACGGTTAGTTTAAATCCATTTATCAGTTTTGTTTTTATCAACCCCTTATCTGAATTATTAACCCACTGCATTAATTCACTTGGCGAACAGGTGCTATTACTGCAAGCGGTTAACAAACTCATAGATAACAACGCAATAAATATGAATGGATGAAACAATATATTTTTTTTTATAGTCATTTAATCACCTCTATAATTTTTGTTCATAGCTTCTATTATTTCCTTGGTTATATCCAGTGTTTGTTCTGCATACAAAATATTTCCTGTTTGGTTAGTTCCCAATATGATTTCATATCCATTTTCTTTGCCATACGATTCAACAAAGCTATTTATCTGATTTACAACACCTTCCAACAGTATTTTGTCCTGTTCACTTACTTTTTTAGCAATCGCCTCTCGATACCCTTTTAATTGGTATTCCTGGCTAGACAACTTTTTTTCAATTTCATCTCGTTCTTTAGTGCTTAAATTTGAAAATTCATTTTTATAGTTATCTACAGCGTACCCAAAACTTGAATTTAGCGTATCAATATTTGCCTGCCATTTAAGTTTTTCTTTATTAAACTCTGCCATTGCTTCCTTCGTACCCTCATAGTCATAAATCAATTCTTGGGAGTGTACATAGGCTATTTTAGTACTCTCAAGCTTTAGCAACAGCATTACAACTCCAACAGTTACAATCAAATTAATTAAAACAAATACTAAATCTTTAATTTTCATTTTACTTACATTCAATTTTACCTCCATTGCCTACTATTAACATTTTCACTGCTGGATTTGCGGGAGCGACCACATTAATAACCCCATTAACAATTAGTGATGCCTCAGTTCCTGAAACTTCAAGTTTCCCAACGGGAGCATTCCCAATATTTATCTCTTTGCATATTACTTCATCGGTTATTTTTATATCAAATCCTTCGATCATAGCTATGTCTTCTTCTCTAGGAAACTGATTTGCAGGAGCACCACCTTTAGTCATAGACCATATACTGGCATCTTTCCAGTTTCCATTTCCAATAGCATAATACTTTCCAGTAAACAATTGGATAGAAATTAAATCTGAATAAAACACTTCGCCTGCAATCCAATCATTGGTCATTTTACATCTAATTTTTTTACCGTGATCTTCTATGCTTGGAATAAATGAGTAGTCTGCTGATATTTCTTGGTCGATATCAACCCATAAAGAATTTACTATATCCCATTCCTGCCACTGATAATTAGTTTGGTTACCACCAGCTTG
>CAZZML010000279.1:0-4684 GCA_964654735.1 uncultured Roseivirgaceae bacterium
GAATGGTTGGCAATTGGAATGCGTAATAGATTATTCATGAATTATTCAGGTTAAGCCCAAAATCTTACTCTTTAATGGGTTTCTGTGAATGGTAGGATTAATCGGGTTCAGGTTTATTAATAATTATGAGTACATTAGGGCACTAAAAAAACAGCTTTTAATTGGTCGTTATGGCTAATAAAATAAAAAATTCAACCCGTTCCAACCAATTAAAACAAATAGGTGTCTAATATATTGAACATCAGACTGTGCCCAAAAGCAATTTTGAACATGAGCTAATTCAGAAGTGCTGCGATGGAAATCGTGCAGCCTATCGGAAATTCTATGAATTTTACGCAGGAGAGCTATTGGCCATTGCGTTTCGATATATGAAGACAAAACAAGAAGCTGAAGATGTGCTTCAGGAAACCTTTATAAAAGCTTTTAAAAATTTGGCTTCTTTTAACAGGCAGGCATCCTTAAAAACATGGCTTACAAAAATTGTAATAAATACAGCCTTAAATGCACTTCGCAATCAGCATAATAGCCGGCTATGGAAAATAAGTGAGTTGGAGGAGGTAGAAATAAGTGCATTGCCATTAGATAATTATAACTATACTGATTTAGTTTCCTTTATTCAGCAATTGCCCGCTGGCTGCCAATCGGTGTTTAACCTTTATGCCATAGAAGGCTATTCTCATAAAGAAATTGCAGATCTGTTAAGTATTAGTCAAGGTACTTCTAAAAGTCAATACCATAGAGCAAAAATGCTCTTGCAAAAAATTATAGTTTCAGAAGAAACAAGAACAAAACAAAAGGTCATATGAAAGGTTTATATGAACAACATTGGAAGCAAGCAGTTGGAGGTGCCAGAATAGAGCCATCAGAAGCCTTGTGGAATAATATTGCCTCTAAGTTAGATAAAGAAAGAGGTGCTAACTATTGGGTAACACTGCTAATGATTGCAGCTACAATAACAATAGCTTTTTCATTTCCGTTAACCATTGGTAACTCTGCATTCGAAGCTCTGCCCGACACCAATCAATTTGTTACCCAATTAGAGGCTAATGCTAATTCAAGTCAATTGGCGAACCTAAGTCCAAATTCAGATAACTCGGTTAATAAACAATGGTCTAGTTCTGGTTCTGAAAACAAAGTTTTAAATACTGCTAAAGGTAATGAGGAAAGTATAAACAAGATACCTCCTCATACAAACTCTCCTGTAGATAAAAATGTTGGTAGTTTAAATTTAATAAAAAATGTAAAAGCCCAAAATACGGGATTGGAATCTCTTAGTTGGAATATCAATTTTCAACTTGCCGACCTGAGTAATTATTACATTATACCTTATTTTATGCCGGTAAAAATAGACGAAGACAGGAATTTACTGGCTTCTTTGAATATGGGTGCCGGAAACGCCTCAATTAGTGGTGGTTTATTTAGCAATGCCCTGTTAGAAAGTGATATTGAAATGTCTTTATCAAACTCAAAAGATGGTTTTAGCAATGCTGTTGAGCAAAGTGAATCAAGAGGCACTGCATTTTATATTGGTACTGGTATTGAGTTACCTATGGGTAATAAATGGTCGGTATTAGCCGGTATTAGTTATTTAGCACAAAAAGCAGAAGGTGTAAATAATGTGGTTAGAAATGGTGAAAACGGATACCGCCCTTTAAGTATTTATGCTCCCGTCAAAACAAGTTCCATATTCTTAAGCGAGTCATATCAATATACGCTTATCAATAACTATATCAGTATTCCAACCTCAGTTAAGTACCCTATTATAAATCGAAAGATAAAGTTTAGAGCAGGAGCGGGCATTAGTACAGATTTTATGCTTAGGCATACCGTTAATGCTGAAGCTTTTAATAAGGCATCGTACAAGCCTGCTGAAGTTGACTACAAACCCATAGTGCTTTCAGGATTAGTGAATTTTGATGTACATTATAGTTTAAATAAAAACTACTCAATTGCTTTAGAAACAGGTTTTAGAAGAGGTATTACCCCAATTGATAAAAATAAAGATTTCTACCCTTCGTCATTTACAGGGGGCATTGTTTTATTATATAAAATCCAATAGGATTTTAAACCTTTCTATTAGTGGCCGTATCTAATGTAAGTAACAAAAAAAATATGGTATGATTAACTTAGTAAAAACAAAATCGTTTATAAAGTTTCTGAACCCGGGAATGCTCTTAGGGGCATTTCTATTTATAATTTTAATAACCCTGCATAGCCTTAATTTATATCAAAAGGCAGCCATATTGCTACTTTCGGCCTTATTGCTGCCTATAATTATTATGCTTTTATACCCTTAGCCCTTTCGGCCTATGTATAAATAACACCTTACAACTCCTGTGCAAAAGGATTATTCTCATAGGGCAAACAAGCTCTAGAAGAGTCTAAAGGATACAAATTTTCCAACCATTTTAGAGATTATTGTGTCTAACCAGTATATACCAAAAATTATTTAGGCATGAACAATTTACTGAAAGAAAAACCGGTTTTAAAAACATTAACAATATATGTAGGAATTATTATTGGCGGTTTGGTGCTACTACTTTTATTGCCTGGTTGCACAGATACTTGTACAACCACCACTACCTACATTACCTATAATCCAGTATATGCTTCTATGAGTACACTGAGGTCGCAAGTGGAGGTTTTACCACCCCAAACGAGAGAAACTCAGGGAAAAATATATGTTTATGGAGAGTATTTATTACTTGGCGATCCTGGTAAAGGAATACATATATTTAATAATGCAGACAAAACGAACCCTTCAGCAATATCATTTATAAATATTCCTGGCAATATAGATATGGCTGTAAGAGGAGGTAAACTTTACGCAGACAGCTACTTCGATTTATTGGTTTTTGATTTGCTTGATCCAGCCAATATTAGCTTAATAAAACGTGTTGAAGGAGCTTTCCCAACTTATAAGAATCAATTTGGTAATTGGGCTTCCTTAAGTACAGATCAGGTTTTGATTGATATGGAAGAGTTAGATGTTGTTGAGGTAAGCAATAACTGTACAGCATCTAATTCGGATGTTTTATATATGGAGGGAGACATCCTTTTTATGAATGCAAACTCATCAATGGCAAAAACAATGAACCAGATATCAAACCCAACAATTGGAGTAGGTGGCTCTATGGCCAGATTTACTATTGTTAATAATTACCTCTATACTGTTGATGAAAATGCACTGCATGCCTTTGATATTTCATCACCCGAAAACCCGGTTAACAAATCAAAAGTAGATTTAGGCTGGGGGATAGAAACCATATTTCCTTTTAAAAACAACTTATTTATAGGCTCCACCACAGGTATGTATATTTATAATATTGATAACCCCGAGATGCCTCAATTTATGTCGATGTCAGTACATGTTACTACCTGCGACCCGGTGGTGGCAAATGACAATTATGCTTTTGTAACGCTTAGATCAGAAAATAATAACGGAGGATGGTGTGGCGATACTTTTACAAACCAATTAGAAGTTATTGACATTGCTGATGTTACAAACAGTAAATTGTTGCACCAATTTAATATGACAAGCCCCTACGGACTTGGTATAGATGGCAACACCCTGTTTGTAACCGAAGGTGATGAGGGGCTTAAAATATTTGATATAACTGATGTTGCGAAAATAGATAAAAACTTAATACAGCATATAACAGGGTTTAATGCTTATGATGTAATACCAATAAATGGTACATTAATACTAACAGGTAATGACGGCCTATACCAGTTTGACTATACCAACCTGGATGAAATAAAACTATTGAGCTTAATACCAGCAACAGTATGGTAAGGTTGTTCATTATTTTACTTCTTCTTTTTTGCACTTCTACTGCTTTTGGCCAGACAAAAGAATATAAGAGCAAAATAAAACTTATAGATGGTTCCGAGTTTCATGTAATGATTAAAGAAAATTACCCTGGTAAGTATGTTAAAATAATACTACCAAGCAATAAGGAGGCTTTCATTAAGTACACAAGTATTCTATCCATTAAGCATAAAGAATACAGCTATTTCTCTAAATATGTTCAAGCTAAGGGTTTTTATATAGAAGGCTCAACCATATTATTATTTGGTAAAGCTACCGAACAAAATGGTTCCAGAATTGGCATTGCATTAGGTATATCTGCTAATTATCAGTTAAATTCTCATATAAGTGTAGGTGTTGGTGCAGAACCTACTGCTTTAATTGCAACCGAAAACTTTCTAATGCCTCTTTATGGTCGTTTTAAATATACTATTTTAGAGCGAAAAGTGTCTCCTATACTACTTATTAATGCAGGTTGGTCTTTTGCATTAATAGATAAAGAAAATGAATTTAACACAACCTATTATGATGGTGGCTGGTACGCCAAACCATCTGTTGGCATTCAGGTAAGCAAGTTTACTTTTAGTTTAGGGTATCAATTACAAAAAATAACCACTACGGTAAATCGCAATACCTGGTGGGGTAATAATAACGTTACCGTAGAAGAAAGAACTATGAAGAACATATCATTAAGCGGAAGTTTAAGGTTTTAAGCTGTAATGTAGATTTTATAAGAGCCTGCTGAAAATCCCAAGTGCAATAGATATCCCGATAGTTATCGGGAGCACTACGAAAGGACTGGCTTCAGCAGGCTCTACTTAGCTCATCTTCGCCACAAACAGCTCAAACGCTTTGTAGAGGCCATTTGTAGTT
>CAZZML010000280.1:0-4673 GCA_964654735.1 uncultured Roseivirgaceae bacterium
GATTTAGGTTGACTTTTTATTTATTTTTTAGTCAACCTATTTCAGGACGTGACCGAAGATACAGTGGATTATATCTCCCGATAATCATCGGGATTATTTCTAAAAGATTGCCTGCTAGAAATTTTCCCTATGGGCTTTGGCGAAACTTCCTTAAACTGCCTGAAATTTCTTAGAATTAACCCGTTAGTCCCGCATAAATTTGAGTTGTTTATGAAATTTTCGCTCAAAGCTGACAGTATTCCTTAGGTCGAACTCAGGTTCATAGTAAAACGGAGAAATCCTAGCCAGCAAATTAAATTAGTACTTGCACTATGGTTAAGATTCCTCCGGAATGACTTGCTAACTTTTTACCGTTTTAATCATTCATTATTTTTTCTTGCCGCTTAATCGAGTTTTGATGAATAAACTCAAAAATATCTTTTACAAAATCAGGACTGAGGTTTTCGTCTTCACCTTTAGCAACTCTATCATTAAGAATGTTCTCATACCTTCCTACTTGAAGAATTGTTACATTATTCTCTTTTTTAGATTCTCCAATTTCATCTACCAAAGCCATTCTTTTGCCTAAAAGTGCAATCAACTTATCATCTACATTATCAATTTTTCCTCTAAGCTCTTTAAGTGATTCAACAAATTCATTATTGGCAGAATCGGCTCTACGAAGAATAATAGCATCCAAAATAGTCTTTAACCTAGCTGGTGTTACTTGCTGTTTGGCATCACTTAAAGCCACATCTGGGTTAATATGAGTTTCAATCATAAGACCTTCCATTTGTAAATCAAATGCCTTTTGAGCAACTGGTTCTATTAGCTCACGCGAACCACCAATATGACTAGGGTCGCACACAATAGGCATCTGAGGCAAAAGTCTTTTTAACTCAATGGCCATTTTCCACTTTGGGTCGTTACGGTATTTAGATTCGCTATTAGGAGAAAATCCTCGGTGTATAGCTCCAAGTTTTTTAATACCAGCTTGATTAATACGCTCCAGTGCACCTATCCATAATTGCAAATCGGGGTTTATAGGGTTTTTAACTAGCACTGGAATATCATGGCCTTTTAAGGCATCGGCTAGTTCTTGTACTGAGAATGGGTTTACAGTAGTACGGGCACCTATCCATAAAATATCAACTCCTGCATCAATCGCTTGCTGCACATGTTCTGCTTTTGCCACTTCAGTAGCTACTAGCAAACGAGTTTGTTCTTTTACCTTTTTTAGCCAAGCCAAACCTTCTGCTCCTACGCCTTCAAAGGTTCCTGGTCTTGTTCTGGGTTTCCAAAGCCCGGCTCTATATACCATTGCACGATGGTCTTTCTCAATTAATTTAGCTGTTTCCAGCACTTGTTCTTCTGATTCTGCACTACAAGGGCCAGCAATCAATAATGGAAGGTCTTTGGTTTTCGGAAACCATTGCTCCATTGGTTCAATGTTCAATTCTATATTCATTGTTTAAAAATTATTTCGTTATTTAAAAGGGTTATCCACCTACGTTAAAACTTCGGTGGATAAATTAGTTATTGGTTATTTATTAGTTGAATTTAAGGGTGTTTTGTCGAGTACCGTTCTAATTCTATTTGTTTTTTTCATTGCTTTTCTCAAAGCTTCTTCATTTCCTTGGGCTATCATTAATTTATATTTTTCAAGGTTAGAGATATAAGCAGATAGCACTTCAATGATATTCTCCGAATTTTCAGTAAAAATTGGTGCCCACATAGATGGAGAGCTCTTAGCCAAACGAACCGTGCTTTCGAAACCACTGCCCGCCATATCAAAAATATTTTCTTCGTTAGGCTCCACCTCTAATACCGTTTGGCCTAAGGTAAACGAGCTAATATGAGATAGGTGAGATACATAGGCTATATGTCTATCATGTTCCTTACTATTCATAAACTTAGGTCGCATACCTAGCTTAACTGTTATTTCTAAGGCTGTTTTTAGAGCATCATTAGAAGATAATTCTTTATCGCAGATAATATTTACTTTGCTATCAAATAAGGAATCAAACGCTGCAGATGGCCCACTATTTTCTGTTCCTGCAATTGGGTGGCAGGCCACATAGTTCTTTCTATTTACATGGTTATTTACAGCTTCGGCTATACTCCATTTTGTAGACCCGAAATCAATTACAACCTGGTGTTCATTACACGTATTTAACAAGTCTTCGATAAGTTTTTTAGAAGCATCCACAGGTATGGCTACAATAATTACATTAGCTATTTTAGCAAGCTCATTTAACTCCAGCCCCTCCTCTATAATTCCTAGCTTTATCGCTTTTGCTATGTTTTCACTTGCTTGGTCAGCACCCACTAACCTTTTGGCAAAACCAACTTTGCGTAAACGCAAAGCTGCTGAACCTCCAATGAGCCCAAGCCCTATGATACCAACGACAGCTCCTTTGCTTTCCATTTCAGAATTCTTTGTATAGCTAGTTCAAAATCTTGTTCGGTTGAACAAAGTGATAATCTAATAAATCGATTCCCGTTTGTGCCAAATATTTCGCCAGGAGTTAAAAATATGTGCGCATTATGTAGAATCTCATCAATAAAACCACGTACCGATTCAATTTGAGTTGGCAACTTTGCCCATAAAAACATGCCTACTTGATTTGGTTTTACCTCACAATCTAAATGATTAAGTAATTCTAAAGCAGTACTTCTCCTTTTGGCATAAACACTATTTCGCTCATCATGCCATTCTTGAGGCAGTGATAATGCTTTGGCAGCAGCTTTTTGTACAGGTAAAAACATGCCAGAATCAACATTACTTTTAGCCTGCACAATTGCGTTAATATATTGCTGATGACCCGCCACCACACCTACTCGCCATCCAGCCATATTAAAACTTTTGCTCAAAGAGTTAAGTTCTAATACATGCTCTTTTGCACTATCTTCCTCTAAAATTGATTGTGGAGAATCATTCAATACCAAGCTGTATGGGTTGTCATTTATGATTAAGATATTATGCCTTTTTCCAAATTTGATTAACTTTTGAAATAGGTTTTTGCTAGAGTTAGCTCCTGTAGGCATATTGGGGTAGTTCACCCACATAATTTTTACTTTGCTCAAATCCTCATGCTCAAGAGCATCAAAATCAGGGAGCCAATCTTTCTCTTCAACCAAATCGAAGCTGCGAACGGTTGCTCCTACTAAATTAGTGATGGCTCCATAGGCAGGATATCCAGGGTTTGGTATCAAAACCTCATCGCCAGAGTTAAGAAATGCCAAAGAAATGTACATAATTCCTTCTTTAGACCCCAATAATGGTAACACCTCGGTTTCAGAATTGAGCCCAACGTTATACCTGTTTTGATAAAAATCACTCATTGCTTCTCTCAACTCTTTACTTGAGCGATATGGTTGATAGGCATGATTACCCGATTTAACTACTGAATCGACTAAGGCTCCAATTGTGGCATTATCAGGTGGCAAATCAGGAGAACCAATTCCTAAATTAAGTACCTCTTTCCCCTCAGATCTCATCTTTGCAATCTCTTGCAACTTAACTGAGAAGTAATATTCCTTTACCGATTTAAATCTATCAGCTATCTCTATCATCTTAAAATTGGTTTATTGCCTTGGCGGTAAGTACCTAATATCTTCAAGCTCAGTGTCAGTGGTTTTAGTTTGTCCATAGCCTGAGTAAAATTTCCAAATTCTTCAAAAAGTAAATCTAAATGAATGGCATACTCGTAAGGTTGTCCAATAATTGGCACCGATTGTATTTTTGATAAGTTTAAACCCTTTGCCCCAATTACACTAAGTGCTTTTGCCAGTGCAGCCGGCTTATGGCTTAAAACCAACCGAAGGGAAGCCTTATTTATACCTTGCGATTGGTTTGGTTGCTTAGCAATAGCTAAAAAACGAGTATAATTTTTCTTGTTGGTTTCGATGGATGGAGCAATAATTTTCAATCCATAAGTTTTAGCAGCCAAGCTACTGGCAATAGCTGCAATTCCTTTTAATTTTTTCTGAGCGATAAGCCGAGCACTACTTGCTGTATCATCTGCTTCTGTCACTTTCCAGCTTGGGTATTCATCCAAAAATTGGCCACATTGGCTCAATGCTATTGGGTGAGAGATTACTTGCTCTACAGTATCTAAGGTTTCCCCGGGCAGCACCATTAACTGCATTTGAATTCGCAAATATTCTTCTCCAATAATATTAAGTTCGTATTGTTCTAATAAGCCATAATTTGGTAGCAGGCTGCCCGCCAATGTGTTTTCAATGGCCATTATAGCAAAATCCACCTTGCCCGATGCTACTGCTTGAGACATGCTTCTGAAATCTCTAAATTCAGCCAAATCAATTTTATCGTTGCCGAAATACTTTCGTGCAGCTACATCGTGAAATGCTGCCTTAACACCTTGTATTCCTATTTTTAATTTTTTCTCGTTCATTTTTGCCCATAAAAAAAACCTCGGTAAATACCGAGGTTTTAGATTTATATATTTTTACATATACTATTTTTCTAACCCCGGTGCTTTGCTCCAGAAGTAAAAAAAGAAATAGTTAAAATATGTATTCATTTTCGTCATCAAGCTTCAAAAGAGCACTAAAGATTTATTAAATCAAAATTTAATTACAGTTAATCATCTACAAAGTAATTTATAACTTTCATTGTTCTAACCTGAATAATTCATGAATAATCTATTACGCATTCCAATTGCCAACCA
>CAZZML010000281.1:0-4670 GCA_964654735.1 uncultured Roseivirgaceae bacterium
TACAACTACTAAAAAAAGAAAGATTGTTTGAATTCTTTGTATCATCTTTGAAACTATAGTATAAGTTAGCAAAGGTATAAGAACCTTACCTACAAATCAATATCAAAAACTGTAGAAATGGAAACCGCTTACATTGTAGATATTTTACGTACCCCAGTAGGAAAATTTGGAGGCACTCTCGCATCCGTTCGCCCAGATGATTTAGCTGCATTAGCCATTAAAGAGCTTATGCAACGAAACCCGAATTTGCCGTTAACCGAGCTTGAAGATGTTATTTTGGGAGCTGCAAATCAAGCAGGTGAAGATAATAGGAATGTTGCCCGTATGGCTTCGCTTTTAGCTGGTTTACCCATTGAAGTAGCCGGGCTTACCGTTAATCGGTTATGCGCTTCGGGCTTACAGTCAATTATGGATGCATCAAGAGCTTTAATGCTTAATGAAGGCAGTGCTTATATTGCAGGTGGTGTAGAAAGTATGAGCAGAGCTCCGTTTGTTACAGCCAAGGCCGAATCGGCTTATAGTCGTAACATGGAAAGTTACGATACCACTATTGGTTGGCGGTTTGTAAACAAAAAATTAGCCAAGCTCTATTATCCATATAATATGGGTGAAACGGCTGAAAATGTAGCTTTAAAATGGAATATTTTGCGTGAAGCCCAAGACGAATTTGCTCATTCGTCTCAAGTAAAATACGAAGAGGCTCACAAATCCAATGCCTTTGAAAACGAGCTGGTTGCTGTTAGCATTCCTCAACGAAAAGGTGAGCCTGTTTTATTTTCAAAAGATGAACATCCACGATTATCTTCCTTGGAGAAATTGGCATCTTTAAAACCTGCTTTTAAAGAAGGAGGCTCGGTTACCGCAGGCAATGCTTCAGGTGTTAACGATGGTGCCGCTGCTTCGTTAATTGTAAATGAAGCGACACTTAAAAAGTATAATTTAACACCAATGGCTCGGGTGGTTTCTTTTGCCGTAGCAGGAGTTAGTCCTGATATTATGGGCGTTGGCCCAGTGCCTGCTACTCAAAAAGCACTTAAACGTGCGGGGTTAAATAGTAATGATTTAGACTTAGTGGAGCTAAACGAGGCTTTTGCCTCTCAATCCATTGCATGTATGCAAGAGCTTGAACTAGACCCAACTAAAGTAAATGTAAATGGAGGCTCCATTGCCATAGGTCACCCATTAGGAGCCAGTGGCACCAGAATATCTGCCACTTTATTGCACGAAATGAAACGTAGAGGCTCCAAATATGGCTTAGCTACCATGTGCATTGGGGTAGGGCAAGGAGCATCTGTTATTTATGAAAATTTAGTTTAGTGCATTCTTCCATACATTTTACCATCATTCCTGCGCAGGTAGGATCCCCTTTAATTTTTGAACAGATTCCTGCCTGTGCAGGAATGACGATTCTTTTTTGATATGCGCCTATTTGTTTACATATCATACAAAGGAACCAATTATCATGGGTGGCAATTTCAAAATAATGCTTCGAGCATCCAACAAGAAATAACCGAATCGTTGCAATTGCTCTTAAAGAATAAGAGCCTGAGCATTATTGGTAGTGGCAGAACAGATGCAGGGGTACATGCTAAACAGCAAGTTTTTCACGTAGATGTGCCTGATGGTACTGAAGTTGAAAACCTGATGTTTAGATTAAATGGTATTCTCAAAAATGATATTGTTGTCAGTCATATTGAAATTGTTTCTCAAAAAACACATGCACGATTTGATGCAATCAAAAGAAGTTATGAATACCATTTACGGTTGAGAAAAACACCATTTGGAGAAAATGAATATTATTATCATCGTAATCCACTCGATTTTGAAGCCATGAATACCGCTGCATCCTACTTATTGGGTGAACAGGATTTTGAGTCGTTTAGTAAAGTAAAAACAGATGTAAATAATTTTGTGTGCTCTATTTCAAGAGCAGAATGGATTGTTGAAGGAACAAAGGCAGTATTTCATATTTCGGCTAATCGTTTTTTGAGAAGTATGGTACGTAGTATTGTAGGCACACTACTAGAGGTTGGTGAAGGTAAAATAGAACCAGTAGAAGTAAAAAAAATTATTAAAAAGAAGGATAGAAAATTTGCAGGACGATCAGTCCCACCTCAAGGTCTTTATCTTTGCAAGGTTGAATATCCACCATTTAAGAATTAATATTTAGTGAATACAAAGGGAAAAGTAACAGGTAAAGTAGTGGATTGGAATGTGCTAGAAAGGCTTATGCAATTTATAAAGCCCTATAAGTTACAATTCATTTTCTTGGTTGTACTTACTTTATTAACAGCAATGCTGGTGCCCATTCGCCCTTACATTATTCAGCTTATATTGGATAATGAAATAGCCAATGGAGATTATCAAGGGCTTCTTAAAATGATTTATATTCTCTTAGGGCTTTTAGTTCTTCAAGCACTAATTCAATACCTTCACACTTATTTATCAGGTTGGATTGGGCAATATATTATTAAAGATATAAGGGTAAAACTCTATGAACACCTAATAAACCTTAAATTGAGTTTTTTCGACAAAACACCTATTGGTCGCTTAGTAACAAGGGTAATTTCTGACATAGAAACTTTATCTGAAGTGTTTAGTCAGGGTTTGGCAGCAATTGTTGGAGATTTATTGCAATTAGTTTTTATCATCGGCTTTATGCTCTATGCCGATTGGCGAATGGCCTTGGTGAGCTTAGTTACCTTTCCTGTTATGCTTTTTGCCACTTATGTGTTTAAAGAAAAGATTAAAGTTTCGTTTAACCAAGTACGGAATGCCGTTGCTAACTTAAACACCTTCGTTCAGGAGCATGTTACAGGAATGAGTATTGTTCAAATCTTTAATAGCGAAAAGTCTGAACTTAAGAAATTCAAAGCCATTAATAAAGAGCATAAAAAGGCGAATATTAACTCTGTACTGTATTATTCTATTTATTTTCCTGTTGCAGAAATAATTAGTGCTACTGGTATTGGTCTGCTTATTTGGTATGGAGCAAAAGCTGCCTTACACGAGGATGTAACAGGCGTTTCTATTGGCATGCTCATTGCCTTTATTATGTATATTCAATTATTTTTTAGACCTGTAAGGCAAATTGCAGATAGGTTTAACACCTTACAGTTGGGTATTGTTAGCACTTCTCGAATTTTGAACCTATTGGATAATAAAGAGTTTGTAGCCGATGATGGGAATCATGCTCCGGAGAAATTCGAAGGCAAGGTTGAGTTTAACAAAGTATGGTTTGCCTACGAAGAAGAAAATTATGTGCTAAAAAATGTCTCTTTGCAGGTTAAATCTGGGCAAACCATTGCTATTGTAGGCGCAACTGGGGCAGGAAAGTCGTCTATCATTAGTTTGTTAAGTAGATTATACGAAATAAATAAAGGTGAAATATTAATAGATGATAAGCCATTGCAAGAATATAAAGTTGCCTATTTACGCCAGCAAATTGGGGTTGTGTTACAAGATGTGTTCTTGTTTTCCGATTCAATTTTAAACAATATTACGTTAGGAAATAAAGAACTCTCAGAAGCAAAAATTTTAGAAGCTGCTGAGTTAGTAGGTGCAAATAAGTTTATAGCCAAATTACCAGGAGGATTAAACTATAATGTACTGGAAAGAGGTGCTGGACTAAGTGTTGGTCAGAGGCAGCTCATTTCTTTTGTACGAGCAATGGTGTATAACCCTAAAATTTTAGTATTAGACGAGGCAACTTCTTCTATAGATTCAGAAACGGAAGAAATGATTCAACATGCTATTTCGCGTATGATGAAAGGTCGGACTTCTATTGTGATTGCACATAGGCTGTCAACCATTCAAAATGCAGATAAAATAATTGTATTGGATAAGGGTGAAGTAAAGGAAGTGGGGACACATGAAAGTTTAATTGAAAAAAATGGTTTTTATGCACAGTTACATAGTATGCAATACAAAGCTGTGGTTTAATTTTATAGCAGAATATTCCAATTAAAATTTAAACGTATATTTGCGGGAATGGGTAGATTGAAATCAATTCTATTATTGGCTTTGTGTTTAGGTTTTTCTTACTCTTTCGCACAAAAGAGTAAAGGGAGTTTAACGCAGCGCTATGGCAATAATAAAAAGCCCTTAAAATTTAAGATGAATAAGAAAATGGCAGTGATATGCCCAATTTTTCATCCAAGTGAGTATCCTTATCAGGGCATTGGTTTTAGAGCAGGAGACCCCTTTGCTCTTACCTATAAGCTGTATGCAACCAAATTTTTAGCCTTTTCTATAGATGGCGGCATTGCTGCCTACGGCTTATATAAAGACCGTTATAGAGAGTTGTATGAGAATTCGTCAGGGGCAGATACACTTGTTTATTTGAACCACCAAGTACAAAAAGATATATTTTTTAGTGGTAAGGTAAGCTTTTACCAAGAAGGCCCTGAATTTTTGAAGGGGCTGGATATCTATGCTGGAATAGGCTGGCAAATGCGTTTTGCAGAAGTGTTGTATGGCTTTAATGAAGATGTTGGCAATGGTGTAGCAGAGTTTGGTTCAACTACCAAACAGTGGGACTATATGGGGCCTGAATTCCATGTAGGCTTAGAGTATTCTTATTTTGATTTGCCTATTTCAGCATTTTTAGAAGGCAACCTGTTTTATGACATCACACTTGAACCATCATTTACTAAGTTCCAGTTTGGTAT
>CAZZML010000282.1:0-4664 GCA_964654735.1 uncultured Roseivirgaceae bacterium
CTGGCAGACACTTAAAATGCTCATAACAAATATTCATGAATTAATCAGGCTAAGAGAGCGAGCTTTCGATTTGTTTATTTGCCAGTTTTATAAATCTGATAAATACCCAGATACCAGCTATAGTGAGGCCTAAGAAAAGCCCAAACCAAATGCCAGAAGCTCCATACCCATAGCGGAAGCCTAAAACATAGCCTAAGGGCAAAGCAATTAACCAGTAAGAAATGAACGTAATAATGGTTGGAATTTTAACGTCTTTCATACCACGCAATGCACCCAAAGAAATTACCTGAATGCCATCTGATATTTGGAAGAGTGCAGCTATAATTAACAGTCCGGCAGCTATACTCACCACTTCGGGTTTATCGTTATATAAGAGGGGGAGTGCATCTTTACCAATGATAAATACACCTGCGAAAATCACCATTAGTGCAGTACCCATTGCAATTAAAGTGAGTGCTGCATTTTTCATTGTTTTATAATTCTTTTTCCCCAATTGGTTGCCAACCCGTATGGCCGCTGCGGCTCCCAGTCCGGAAACAGTCATATAGGAGATGGAGGCCATATTAATAGCAATTTGGTGAGCCGCTTGTGTAGGTGCTCCAATCCATCCCATCATTAAGGCAGCCATGCCAAAGGCACCTACTTCAAACATAAACTGTAATCCTGCCGGAACCCCAATATGCAGCAAATCTTTTATTAAAGTAAAGTTTAGGTTCTGCAATCCTAACCCACTTAAATAAGGTTTAAACCGTTTGTTTTTAAGCACATATATAACCATCACTATGGCCATTATAATTCTTGAAATGAGAGTGGCTATTCCAGCACCCACTAGGCCCATTTCCGGTGCTCCAAATTTTCCGTAAATTAGAATATAGTTCAAAATTACGTTTAGTACATTCATACTTACCGATACCACCATAGGTGCTTTGGTCATCGACAGCCCTTCGCTAAATTGTCTAAACGATTGAAATATCAGAAGTGGAATCATGGAGAAACCAATCACAAGCATATAAGGTGTTGCTTGCTCAACCACTGCCTGCTCTTGTCCAAATAAATGCAAATAATCTGCTGCCAGCATTACTGCTCCAAAAAGAACAACTCCTAATACTGTATTCACCAAAAGTCCATGCCGCAGCACTTGCCCACATTGTTTTTTATCTCCTTGCCCATCGGCAAAACCAACCAAAGGTGTAATAGCAAATGAAACACCCAAACCGAAGGTCATAAAAAAATAGAAGATGGCATTTCCTAAAGAAGCTCCTGCCAACGGAATATAACCCACCTGGCCTACCATCATATTATCGGCTACACCTACCAATACCTGCCCAAGCTGGCTTGCCATCACGGGCACCGCAAGGTTTACATTTATTTTAAGGTGTTCTCTTATAGTCATAATGAGTTAAACAAGCCGCCAAAATTAGCTCATTTATGTTTAGCTATTTGTAAGAATGATTGTAAATTCGCCAATAAGTTATATGTCATTGCGAGAGCGGACCCGATAGCTATCGGGTTTAAAAAATCAGTGTAGGGAAATGATGGGATCTCAAAAGATTTCTTTTCTATTCCTCGTACCTCGGAATAAAAAACAGGATAATTTGGAACCTCTTTATACAAATCCGTTAATGGTAGGCACAGCCTACCCCGTTTTTTCGGGGAAGCAATCTGTAAATCGAATGGAGATTACTTCTCCCGATAAAAATCGAGATCATAATGACGCTTAAATAAAATTATTACACAGTATGTTGCTCTCTAACTTTACGCCAAATTTAATTGAAGCTGGTTGCGATGAAGCAGGCCGAGGTTGCTTGGCTGGCTCAGTGGTGGCTGCTGCCGTAATTCTTCCTAAAAACTATTCAAACTCTTTGCTAAATGACTCTAAAAAACTGACCTCAAAACATAGAGAACAACTACGAATTGAAATAGAAAAAGATGCCTTTGCCTTTGCCGTTGCTTTTGTGGATCATAAAGAGATTGACAAAATAAATATATTAAATGCTTCATTTTTAGCCATGCACAGAGCGGTAGAAAAGTTAAGCAAAAAGCCGGAATTATTACTAATTGATGGCAACCGATTTAAACCTTATCCATCTATAAAACACGAGTGCATTATTAAAGGTGATGGCAAGTATTTATCCATTGCAGCAGCTTCCATTTTAGCAAAAACCTACCGAGATGAATATATGCTAAAGTTAGATGGGGAGCATCCCGGTTATGGATGGAGCAGGAATATGGGCTACCCAACTAAAGCCCATAGAGAAGGCATTCGTAAACTTGGTGTTACTCCATATCACCGAATGAGTTTTAGACTATTGCCTGAGCAGATTGAGTTGTTTGGATAAGAATTTCAAAAATTCATCACCTAAAAGTATAATATTACCTTACTCTACCAGTTATTGTATTAAAGCTTTTAACTAATTCCATAAATATGAAATACTTTGTTGTTCTGGCTTTAGCATTACTTATCATTTCCAGTAGTTACGCACAAATTAGCAAAATTGACTTTATGTTAGGATCTAACACCTCCTTTGCACGGGGTAGCGATTTCAATAAAGATTTTTGGGATTCTCGTATTTCAGTTACTGGTGGAGTTGGAGTTGATTACTCTGTTGCAAATAATTCATCGATAACCATTAAAGTATTATATGAGAATAAAGGATTTATAAGAACTGATAAAATTAATTATACTGACGAAAATAATATACCGGTTGAAGCCAATGTTACAATTAAATTAAATATTGCATATATCAACGTACCATTACTCTATGGTTATCGATTTGGGAATAAAATAAAGTTTAATGTTGAGGCAGGGCCATATTTGGGGATTTATTTATATGATAACTTATCAGCAGATATTGAGGGTCTTTCAAATGTTGAAGCTGCTCAATTAAATTCCAACACCACAGATTTTGGATTATGCTTGGGGTTTAATGCCTATTTCCCGGTTTCAAATAAGCTATCCTTAAAGGCAGGCCTCCAAGATTACCTGGGATTAAATGATATTTCAGGAGGTTCTAGTTCTTTAGGAAAGTTAAAGTCTAACACACTTGCTCTTCAGTTGGGTATAAGTTTGAACTTGGATTCTTCTATATAAAACTACAGGATTAATTCTTTTGAGCTCTTAACTTCTTCTTAAAACCTATATGCCAAGCAATCAAATACATCTCCTTTTTTAAAATCAGTTTTTCCAGTAGGCAGTTCCAAAAAACCATCTGCATCAATCAGGTTGGCTAAATCACCAGAGCCATGGCCAGGCAAAGGAGTAGCCATTAAATGGCCTTGGGCATTGTAGGCTAGCTGCACTTGTAAGAAGTAGGTTAAATCAGGTTTAAATGAAAAATTCTTGGCAAGCCTGGCTTTTACTTTTAAAGGTTCTACACCTTCGCTTCTAAGCAAAAAAGGAATAACATAGCGGTTTAAGCCAACAAATGTAGAATTAGGATTACCCGGTAAAGCAAATACAGCTCCATTGGCATAAGTGCCAAACCAGAATGGTTTACCCGGGCGTTGTTTTACAAAATGAAATTGTTTTTCAACACCTAACTCTACCAATATTTCAGGTACAAAATCTAATTTACCTTTAGATACGCCCCCACTAAGAATCACAACTTCGTGTTCCTTTAATATTTTCTCCAATGCTTTTTTAAGCTTCTTTTTATCATCTATAATGTGAAAGATATTGCTCGCATATCCTTTGGAGGTTAAGTGAGCCTGTAAATTATACACATTCGATTTTCTAATCTGATGAGCTAAAGGTTTTTTATTAATTTCAACCAATTCATCACCTGTAGCGACAATAGCCACTTTTCTTCTTTTTTGAACAAGTACTTTGCACTTACCCACTGTGGCCAAAACACCAATTTCTGCGGCAGTTATTTGCTTTCCTTTTTTTATCAGCACATCCTTAATCTTACGGTCAGAACCTTGTGGGTGAACGTGCTGGTTGGCTTTTACCTCAACCCCATTATCAATTATGGCAACACCATCTTTAATAGTAACTTCTTCATATTTAATAATGCTATCTGCATGCGAAGGACAAACAGCACCGGTCATTACTTCAATGCAGTTGCCAGATTCTTCCAGCGTAATTCCCGGGGAGCCGGCAGCTAACAATTCCTGCACATTAAAGTTTCGTTTTCTGGCTTGCCAATCGGTAAACCTGATAGCAATTCCGTCCATCATAACACGATCGAAAGGAGGGAAGTCTCTATCAGCCACAATATCTTCTGCTAACACCCTTCCCAGGCAATTATCAAATTTCACCTGTTCGGTATCTGTTATCTTAACTGAATTAAGAATTATTTTGTCTATTTCTGCAACTGTAATCATACCAAAAAATATTGGTAAAAGTAATATTGTAATTATTAGCACAAGGCTTTCATGTATATATTTTCTTTTCAATAATTTCAATTAACTTTTTAAAAGGGTCAAAATATGGTTGAACTTTATCTTGGTCAAAATCAAAAAAGTCATCATAATCACCCTTTTGCCTCCAAGTGAAGAGTTGAGAATATATCTTGCCAAATTTTTTGGGAATAAGGCCTGTTTTAATGAAGTATTCGGAAAAGTTAGATTTTGCACCATTATGTGTAGTCGGTTTTAATTCCTTACTTATCAGAAGTGCTGTAACAGCATAATATGCTGAATAATAAAGTCTGTTTATAGTT
>CAZZML010000283.1:0-4661 GCA_964654735.1 uncultured Roseivirgaceae bacterium
CTAGTTTGATGGTATTAAGCATAGCTAGCTTTTCTGTTTTAGCTCAAAACTCTCCTAAACATGAGTTTAGAGCAGCATGGGTGGCCACTGTAAAAAATATTGACTGGCCATCAAAGCCTGGCCTTTCTTCAAGTAGGCAAAAAGATGAGTTTAGGAGAATACTGGATATGCATGAAATGAATGGTTTTAATGCAATAATAGTGCAAATTCGACCATCTTCAGATGCTTTTTATTTTTCTGAACTGGAACCTTGGTCTAGGTATTTAACAGGAACTAGCGGTAAGGCTCCAGACCCTTATTATGACCCATTAACTTTTATGATAGATGAAGCCCATAATCGAAACTTAGAGTTTCATGCATGGTTTAACCCTTACCGAGCGGTGGTAGATATGAAGGAACTTCCAGAAGACAGCACAAATATATTTTACCGCAAACCTGAGTGGTTTGTTAAGTACGGAAATCGCATGTATTTTGACCCGGGCATTCCTGAAGTTAGAACCTATGTTACCAACATCATAAAAGATGTAACTAAAAGGTACGATATAGATGCCATTCACTTTGATGATTACTTCTATCCCTACAGAATTGCCAATGTAGAATTTCCTGATAGTGTTTCTTTTCAAAACTACGGGCAAAACTTTACAAGTAACACAAAAGACGATTGGCGTAGAGCAAATGTTAATACCGTAATAAAAATGCTCAGCGATACAATTAAAAGTGTAAAGCCTTGGGTTAAGTTTGGTATTAGTCCTTTTGGTGTATGGCGAAACAAAAGTGACGACCCAAGAGGGTCTGATTCGCAAGCAGGCGTAACAAATTACGATGATTTGTTTGCAGATGTTCTGCTCTGGATGGATAATGATTGGATTGATTATGTTATTCCTCAATTATACTTACATATAGACCACCCTAAACTTTCGTTTAAAAAAGTAATGGATTGGTGGAATGAACAAGATTATAATGGGCATATTTATATTGGTCACGCATCTTATAGAATTGGATTGGAAGACCAAGTGGAAGCTTGGATGAATCCATCTGAGGTACCCAACCAAATTAGGTTGACTAGAAAAAGCAAAAATATGTTAGGTAGTGCATTTTATAATACCAACTCATTTTTCTCAAACCCTCTTGGCATTACAGATACATTAAGAAATGAGTTGTACAAGAATATAGCATTGGTGCCTCCAATGCCTTGGTTAGATAGTATTGCTCCAGACAAACCTGTTAATCTATTAGTTGCCAATGAGTTTTCTGGTATTCATTTAAGTTGGGCATCTTCAGACTCAACCACCAAGTATTTTGTTATATACAGGTTTTATAAAAATAAGCTTAATGATACCAATAACGCTGAAAATATTCTTGCAATTATTAGAGCTAATTCTCCTTTTTATATTGATAAAACGGTGCAAAATCGCAAAAAATACACTTATGCAATCTCTAGCCTGGATAGGCTTTATAATGAGAGCAAAGTAGTAAAGTCAACACTTATTAAAAGAAAACGTTAAAGAAATAAATCAGAAGCCAATGATAGTTTTTCGAATTATACTAATAGTAGTTGTTTCGCTTTTTTCGCCATTTGCTATGGCACAACTTGAGGGTATTAAAATTTGCCTCGACCCAGGCCATGGTGGGCAAGATAGTGACGACCGACCGACCGATTTAGGAATAGGAACAATTTACTATGAATCCAATGCCAACTGGGAATCCATTGGTTATTTAGATACGCTTTTGCAAAATCTGGGAGCCGAAGTAAAAATTACCAAAACAACTAACGACCCGGATGCCCCCGACAGGCAGCCCAGTTTATCGGATAGGGTTCAGGTGGCTAATACATTTGGAGCAGATTACTTTCATTCGTTTCATACCAATGGGTCGTCTAATAAATCGGTAAATTATTCTTTAGTGCTCTATGCCGGGCCTTCCGATGGAGTAGCCGATTACCCAGACGCATTAACGATGGCCGAAATTATGGATGATGAACTATATATATATATGAAAACAACCAGCACCTCGGCACGAGCAGATATTCCTTTTACAGGGTTTACAAATGGGTTGGGTGTGCTTAATAACCTAAATATGCCGGGCACACTTTCCGAAGCTTCATTTCATAGTAATATAGATGAAGGGCGCAGACTAATGAATTCAAGTTATCTAAAAGCAGCGGCTTGGTCTATTGTAAAATCATTTTTAAAATATTACGATAAACCTCTTTTGTCGGTAGGAGAGCTGGGAGGGGTTGTTACCGATTCACAAGGAAATGCACTTAATGAAATCACAGTTACAATAAACCCCAATGCAGCAGATGAAAAAATTTATGCAGGAGATTCTTTTTTAAATGGATTTTATTTTTTTGACCGGCTTGCTCCAGGAGATTATGAAGTAAAGTTTGAAAAGAGTGAATATGATACTAAAACTCAAACAATAACTATTGGTGCAGGCCAATATACCGAAATTGATATTAGCCTAACAGGAGGGCCGTCCGTAGCTCCGGCTACCCCTTTATTAGAATATGTGCTTAATTCGAGCAGTAGTACGGGTATTAGTGCCGGATGGCAAGCCAATACAGAAGCAACACTTTTAGGATATAGATTGTACTATGCCACCAATGATGCTAAAACTACTTGGGCATTGGCGGCAGACGAAACTTCTATGGATGACCAAGCTACCTCAATTACTATTGCGAGTTCAGATAACTTTATTAATGTGCCTGATGGCGATGTTTACCACTTTAAATTAACTGCGGTTGAGCAATCTGGGTTGGAAAGTGGCGCAGGAGATGTTTATTCCAGATCATCTGGTATTGCAGGAGAAAAAATACTTATAGTAGATGGGTTTGACAGAGTAAGTGGGTCGTATATAAATAACTACCATGATTTTGCAACCAATTATTTTATAGCTATTAGAGACTCCAAAGAGGCAGAAGTATCAGCTGCCACGAATGAAGCAATAGCCTCGGGCACAATAAATTTATTAGATTATGAGGTTGTGGTTTGGTTTGTAGGAGACGAATCTACGGCTGACGAAAGCATAAGTAGTACAGAGCAAGCCAAGCTTGCTTTATATTTAGATAGTGGAGGAAAACTAATAATAACAGGGTCAGAAATTGGTTGGGATTTGGATAACAGAGGTACATCTGGTGATAAAACATTCTATAATAATTACCTCAAAGCCCAGTATGTAACCGATGGAGCTTCTGACTATTCGCCTGCAACAGGAATAGCAGGTACTGATTTCGAAAACCTTTCAATTGATTTTGGCCTAGCCTATCCAGAAGATTTTCCAGATGATATTACTCCATTAAATGGATCCCACAAAATTTTAAAATATGCCGTGACAGGTAAAAATAGTGCAGTCGCTTACAAAGGTATATTTGGCTCAGGCACAATAGAAGGAGGCCTTGTTTACCTTGCTTTTGCTCTTGAAACGGCAAACCAAGAAGACCAAACTCAATTAGTAGGTGCAGCACTAGATTATTTCGAAGAAACAATAACAGGAATTGAAACAGAACTTATAGAAAAAAGAGAACTAGGCTTTAGCCTATATCCCAATCCATTTTTAGATAATGTTTACATGGAAGTTACCTTTGAGGGTAGTTTGGAGAAGCAATGGATCTTAACCATATACAATCTTGAAGGGAAAATAATGAGGCAATCCACACACAATTTTAGTTTAGGCACTCAAACCCTCGATTTAAAAATGAGTGAATATAACCGTGGTATTTATCAGGTTGTTTTGTCCTCAGATAAAATTGTAACATCTAAGAAACTAGTAAAAAAATAAAATTATGAGAATAGAATTATACATGGTTTTCCTAATCGCCTTTACAACAAGTTTTGTTTATGGCCAAAATAAGTATTCTGTAGAAAGAATAGAACAGTTAGATATTAAAGGGTTTAATTTAAAACTTAACCCAGAGGGTGACAAATTATTATATACCACTAGCAACTATAAAGGCTTATGGCTTTATACAATAGGAGAGGAAAATGTAATAGAAATATCATCTGAAAATGGAGCAGGATACCAACCTTTAATAACAGATAATTACATATTTTATAAAAGCAAAGAATCTCAAAGCATGCTGCAGCGTATTGAGGTTTTATCGAAAAATAAAACTTCTATAAACCTGTCTTCAAAAGAACAAAGCCCTAAGGCATTTCATGCATGTGAAGGAGCTTCAAAAATTCTTGAGGCAAAAGCAAGTTCAGATTTATATAGCATCGTTTTAATTTATAGAGATGGCCACCAAATTGAAATAGCTCCATTAGGAAAACGTAATTACCTAAACGTTTCTTTGTCACCAGACGAAACAAAGCTTCTTTTTAGAGTTTCTGGCTTAGGTTCGTATGTAACCCAATTGGATGGCACCATGGTAAAGGAGTTTGAAACAGCAGAATTTCCAGTGTGGTTAAATGAAAATGAAATATTGTTTGCTGAAGTGAATGATGATGGACACCAATACCTGTCATCTGATCTATATATTTCGTCAATTAAAGGTAATGGTAAGTTTAACCTAACCTCTTCTATAGATGCTATTGCAATCTATCCAAATGTGAGTGCTAATGAGCGTAAAGTTGTATTTAATACACCCAAAGGTGTAGTTTATCTTATATCCTTAGCAAAAAAGTAAATTTTATAGCAAGTTTTCTGCTCTTTACTTTATG
>CAZZML010000284.1:0-4657 GCA_964654735.1 uncultured Roseivirgaceae bacterium
TAATAACTACATTTCATCCTTCTTAAATTATAACTACTCAGATTATAAATCTTTTTACACCTTATATCCACAGACCGTCAGGTTTATCTTTGACAAACAGTAAGCTAATCTATTAGCCACAACACCCAAACAGGTGAAACCTAAAGATGAAATATTTGCAAAAATACTTGTGGGTTTAAGGTTATAATATTCATTTAGTTAACATCAGTTAGTAATTCAATATAAATTCAGCCAAATTCTGCGTTCTTTTAAGCTTTAGTTTTTTCCTAAGCCTGTACCTGCCTATTTCAACCCCCCTTACCGAAATACTTAAAAGATTGGCAATCTCCTTGGTAGAAAGGTTTAGCCTTAAATAGGCACTCAACTTTATTTCCTGAGGGCTAAGTAGCGGAAACTCCTGCTTTATACGTTTCGAGAAATCTCCATGAACTTTATCAAAATGAATCTGAAAGTTTTGCCAGTCGCCATCGGTCTTAATATTCTTTTCTATATTTTTTATAATTCTGCTAATCTGGTTCTTCACCTCTTGGTTTGTGCTCTTTTTTATTACACCGCCCAATGTTGATTTTATGCTATTTATAAATTCGTTTTTATTTAAAATGTGCATCGTATTGGTAGCCAGTTCAGTATTTATATGCATAATTTCAGATTCCAGTTTTTCATTCCTTAGCTGGCTAATTTCATCTTCGCTTTTTCTGGTTATGGTATAAAGTTGCTTTTCTTTTTCAGATAGTTCTTTAACACGCTTTTGTTCAAGTTTTTCCTTTTCTAGTTGATGTCTTTTATCAAGGCTTAGCACAATGCCAATTAGTAAGGAAATGCCAATTAACACATAAATAATGTAGGCCACAGGCGACCGGTACCAAGGATGGATAATAATAAAAGAATACGATTCTATACCGCTTTCAATATTATTTGCGTTTCTTGATTTTACCTTAAATGTGTAAAACCCTTCTTTTAAATTGGTGTATTCTTTAAAGTTGCTTTCAGTCCAGTCCTGCCAATCCCGGTCGAAGCCGGCCAGTTTATACTGAAATTCGGGAGCTAATGTTGAACTAAACGAGGTAGAGGAAAAATAAAATGAAACGGTGTTGTTATTATACGATAGTTCAGGGTAATTATCACTTTTTGGTATTGCAATAGAGTCTTTTTTGCCCATATTTCCATCGTATAAAAGACCGGTTTCCTTTCCCTTATATCTTACCTGCCTTATAATCGTGTGGAATACTTCCTTTTCGGTAGTCCAAAATAAATTACGATCAAAAACCACAAATCCATCTTTAGCCCCGAAAAGAACAAGGTTAGGACTGATAAAACTTATATTAGAGAGGTCGTCATTTAATAATTTGCGGATGGGGTTAAACGAGCCAATATGTTTTTTGTATTCATTGTTTTTAAGCTTTTCCAGAAACCCTACCGCTTTGTTGGTTATAAAATAAATATTACCATAAACATCGCTTTTTATAGTACTTATTTGTTCTTCGGCAAAGTGCTTAGTTAGGGTTTCATCAATGGTAAACGCATTGGTTTCAGCGTGGTAATCATAAATACCCATTTCAGTAGATACTTTTAATTGCCCTTCAATTAAATGAGCTGTATTAAAGAAGTTGCTTGGCAGTAAATGATCCTTATTATAATATTCAATCTTCGTATGATAAGGCGAACCATTTATTAACTGTATCCTGTAAATCCCTTTATATCCATGCGACATCCATACTGTGCTGTCATTTTCTTTAACCAGTATCCTTGACGATTCTTTAAGGTTGGCGACTCTTCCAGTTTCGGTATAATCTTTTGCATCCAATATTTTAATTCCTTCATAAGTGCCCTGTAGCACAACGTCCTCGAGTTTCAAAAACATCCAGCTGCCTATGTTATCAAAGGGTTGTGCAAATAACTGTTCATTGTTTTTTTGGTAAGGATTAGGCAGGTTAAGTATAAAAGCACCATTATTATGGCCAATAAGTACGTCTTTGTTAATTAATTGTATGTTGTAAACCTGCCCCTCCGAGCCTTCAATAAGTTCTAATGAGTTGTTGTTTTTACTAATGTAAAGCCCATTATTTGTGCCCAAATACAATTTACTGCCGGTTTGTAACGCTGCATATCCGGTACCGGGCAACCCTACTTCTTCATTTATCTGCCTAAAAGGGGATTTTAGTTCTACAAACGATATTCCATTGTTTAGGCCAATCCATAAATTTTGGTTCTCGTCCTCGTACAAGCTTAGTATTGTATGGCTTAGTAAGCCCCTTTCTTTGTCCAGATGTAGTAGAATTTTGCCACTCTGGTTAATTACATAAACACCACTATGCTGTGTACCCAAGGCAATGTTTCCATTAGAAAGCAATAGTGCGCAGTTAATAAATGTTTCAGAGAAAAGAGTGTTGAGTTCCGTATTCCAGGGCTTTACTTGCGCTTTATCAGTTATAAAAATGCCGTTGCGGGCTGTAGTAACTAAAAGCTCATACTGGTTAATCGAAATAATGCCTGAAACAGTTTTATCCGCAAAATAAGGCGTAAATGGTAGCGTAGATATTTTATTGTTTTCAACAATATGAAGGCCTTGTTTGGGTATATGTGTATATAATATACTATTAGAACTGTACGAAATGTCCAGTCCTGTATTATGCGTAATTACAGTTATCGCATCATTTTCATACACATACAGGTTAGTAAATGTACAGAAATACACCTTGTTATTGATAACATATACTTTCCAGGTTTCCTCTATGTTTTTGTATTTTTCAGGGATTAAGTTTTTGAGCGAGTAATACCTTAATGAACCAAGAGAATCTGAATCAAAATAACCAAAATCGTCCTGGCACCCTACATAAATTCTGCCATTAGCACCCAAGGCAATGCTTCTGAGTTTAGATGCCGCTGAAATCGGATAAGTTCTCCAATTGTTGCCATCGTACTGCAATAGCCCGAAATTATTGGCAACATATATTACACCTCTTTCGTCCTGTAATATTTGCCAGTTTTGAATTCCCCCTTTGTACTCCTCGGGGCTATAGTTTTTAGCCAATGGTAACCCCATTTGCGCACAAACCCTTACACTCACTTGTAGTAGCAATAGGCTTAGCAGAAATACATTGATGAAATTATTTTTCATTAATATATAATTAGATGAAAAAGCATTTAACACTAAAATATACTTTTCAATTATATAAACTATCTTTTTTGTTGTGCTGATGTATTTTTGATGTATATATAATTTTTATATGATGTATTCTTGATGTATTGAAATAATTGCTTTCGCTTCGCTTAATTCTCACATTTGGGTAAAAATTAACAGGAATTCTGGCGAATGAAAAAACTGCTACTTTATTTGTTTATATCAGTAGTTACCTTGCAGGTAGCTCTTTCACAAGATATTAAAATCAGTGGTAAGGTAACTTCCAGCTCGGATGCATTGCCTGGTGTTAATATTGTAATTAAGGGTACAACTACAGGTACGGTTACCGATAATGAAGGTAATTATGTAATCAATGTTCCTGATAGCACTACAGTACTCTTATATTCTTTTGTAGGTTTTACACCGCAGGAAATTATTGTGGGCAATCAAAGCACAATTAACATTGACTTAGAATATGATTTTTTACAGTTATCCGAAATGGTGGTTATTGGGTATGGAGAACAGAAAAAGAGCGTTTCAACCGGAGCCATAGCAAGTGTAGGTAAAGAACAACTCGAAGGATTAAACTTTCAAAGCGCAGAGCAAACCTTGGTAGGGCAGGTAAGTGGGGTGTATGTAGCTCCATCGTCTGGCCAGCCTGGCTCGGCACAAACCATTATAATACGAGGCGTTGGCACCAACGGCAATAACAACCCGCTTTACGTGGTTGACGGAATGGTTACAGACGATATATCTCATATTAATCCTAGTGATATTGCATCGATGGAAGTGCTCAAAGATGCCGCCTCAACAGCCATTTACGGAGCACGAGGTGCCAATGGAGTAATTATTCTAACTACTCAAAAAGGGGCATCTGAAAGAATTACGCTTGAGTATAATGGTTTTGTAAGCTCGGCTAAACCTTGGCGGTTGCCCACTATGATGAATTCGGATCAATATGTGCAAGCCATTAATGAAAAATTCTCCAATACCAATCCCCCAAGTGTCCCTGTTACAGGCTTCCCACAACCAGGCGATAGTTATATAAACACCAACTGGATGGAAGAAGTGGTTTCTCCTGCTGCAACTATTAACCATAACCTCTCATTAAGCAAATCGGGAGAAACCGGACACTATTTTTTTAGCATTGGGTATTGGAATCAGGAGGGTGTAATAGGAGGGGACAAGTCGAATTTTAAAAGATATACCGCCCGGTTTAACTCTCAATCTAAAGTAAATAAGTTCTTATCCATTGGCGAAAACTTATCATTTATTCATTCTGAGCAAAAAACCATTCCGGAAAACAATGCCTTCGGTTCTGTTTTGGCAGATGCGTTCAATATAGATCCGCTCTCGCCCATACATACAGCTTATAACGATTCCACTTATGGATTTTATATATCGCCCTATGTAGGCAAAGAATACGTTAACCCTTTTGCAAGGTTATATGTTACCAATAATTTTAGCCGCACCAATCGGGTACAGGGCAATGTGTTTGCCGAAATATCGCCTATAAAAGGGTTAAAATTAAGAAGT